>CAYXVP010000353.1:0-2226 GCA_964468305.1 uncultured Anaerolinea sp.
GCGAAGTCCGTGAGCGTGACGTCGACCTCGTGCCCCACCCCGCTCACGACCGGCAGGGTGTGGGCCACGATCGCGCGCACGACCCGCTCATCGTTGAACGACCACAGGTCCTCGGCGGAGCCGCCGCCCCGGGCGACGATCGTCAGCACCGGGGCCTCGGCCGCTCGTCCCGCCTCTGTCAGCAGGGCGACGTACTTCTCGATCCGGCGGAGGGCCCGGACGATCGACTCCGGGGAGCCATCGCCCTGGACCTGGCACGCGACGAGCACGACCCGGGTCAGCGGCCAGCGCCGCGCGAACACCTGGCAAACGTCCTTCCACGCCGCCCCGGTCGGCGACGAGACCACGGCGACGACGCTCGGCCTCGGAGGCAGCGGCCGCTTTCGATCCGTCGCGAACAGCCCCTCCGCCGCCAGCTTCGCCTTGAGCTGCTCGAACCGGATGGCGAAGTCCCCCACCCCGCTCGGCTGGATCGAGTCGACGTAGAGCTGGAGGGCGCCCTGGGCCTCGTACACATCGACCCGGCCGTGGGCGACGACGCGCAATCCGGTTTGCGGCTGGAACGGCGACCGGACGCGCTCGTGGCGGAACCACACGCACTGCAGCTGTGCCCGATCGTCCTTCAGCGCGAAATAGGCGTGCCCGGCCGAGGAGATCGTGACCCGCCCGACCTCGCCCTCGACCCACAGGTCGCGCAGCTGGTCGTCGGCACGGACGGTCGTCGCGATGGCGCGCGCCGCCTCCCCGACCGAGAGGATGCGCAGGCCTTCCAACGGCGGCCGGGCCAGCGGGCTGTCCACTGGACCCATCGTACGGTTCCTGGCGTCGACGCTCGGATCAGAGGCGGGTCTGGTACTCCCCGCTGCGCGTGTCGACGCGGATCGTGTCGCCCTCGCCGACGAACAGAGGCACCTGCACGACGAGGCCCGTCTCGGTGGTGGCCGGCTTGCGGGCGCCCTGGGCGGTGTCGCCGGCGAAGCCGGGCTCGGTCGAGACGACGCGCAGGTCGACGGTGACCGGCAGCTCGACGCCGATCGTCTCGCCCTGGTAGCTCGTCCGATCGAGCGTCATGCCGTCCTTCAGGAACCTCGGCGCCTCGCCGAGCTGCTCGGCGCGGAGCAGGAACTGGTCGTAGGTGTCGGTGTCCATGAAGTGGAAGTCGTCGCCGTCGCGGTACAGGAACTGGACGGGCCGGTTCTCCATCTGGGCGCGCGGCCACTTGGTGCCTGCCTGGAACGAGCGCTCGATCGTCTGGCCGCGCTTGACGTTGCGCAGGGTGATCCGGACCTGGGCCGAGCCGCGGCCCATCTTGATGTGGTGGTAGTCGAGGATCTGCCAGAGCTCGTTGTCGAGCTCGATCGTCACGCCCTTGCGCAACTCGCCGGTGCTGATCTTAGTGGGCTCGGCTCCGTCTCAATCATGCGTCGCGCGGACCGCCGCGCCAGTCCTCGGGGCGCGCGCCAAAGCGAGGTTGGTCGAAGGGTTGGGGCGGGATTGTAGCCGAGCGGGCAGAACCTACTGCGGGCCCATCCACGTGGTGCTGGAAACTTCGGTCATGCCGTCTGCCCAGGTCAGGGCCAGCTCGGCTTCGCCTGATTCCGCGGTGCACGTCGCGACCTTGCAGGTGACGCGGTAGCCGACGAGCTGCACGGGCGCACGCTCGTTGATACGGCCCTGCAGCAGGTCGCGGCATGTCGGTTGTGGCACGCCGATGCACAACTGGGAGCCAACGGGCGGCGGAGCGCCGCCCCGCCACAACCCGCAGCCGGCCGCGAGCCCGGCGATGAGGAGCACCTGGACCGCCTTCGCGCGCATCGGCCCACCTCCGATGCGGTCACTGTACGCCGGAGATCAGACGCCGACGATCACCACGTCGCGCGGGAACAGCGTGACCCGGTCGACGCGGCCGGCGTCGACGTCAAGGACGACGAGGTCCTCGATGCGGACGCCGATGTCGCCCTCGAGGTAGATCCCCGGCTCGACCGAGAAGACGGTCCGTCGCGGCAGGGCCTGGTTCGGGCTTCGTGGCCCGAGGCCCGGTAGCTCGTGGGTCGCGAGCCCGATGCCGTGGCCGAGGCTGTGACCGTACACCGGCCAGCGGCCGTCGGCCTCGATGACCGACCGCGACAGCGCATCGTACGAGGGGCCGGTCGGCATCGGCCGGTCGCCCTGGGCCGCCGACATGTCCTCCCACAGGCGCTCGAACACGACGTCCTGGGCAGCGGC
>CAYXVP010000354.1:0-325 GCA_964468305.1 uncultured Anaerolinea sp.
CGTGCGCCGAGAGGAGGATCGCCGCGGCGAGCTCGTCGGCTGCGGTGAGCCGGTTCGCTTGCTGCTCGGCCTGCTGCGCCAGCCGTCGGGCCTGGGGTCGAAGCTCGGCGAGGATGTCGTCGACGCGCGCGAGATTCGAATCGGACTCCGCGAGCTGTTCCGCCGCGCGCCGCCGCCGCCGGTCGTGGCGGCGCACCCCCGCGACCTCCTCGAACAGCGATCGGCGCTCCTCGGGCCGGAGCGCGAGTGCCTGGTCGACCGTGCCCTGACCGATGAACAGGAAGGCGTTCTCGGCAACGTGGCCGGCGTCGAGCAGGTCGACGAG
>CAYXVP010000354.1:335-2225 GCA_964468305.1 uncultured Anaerolinea sp.
GTCCTTCAGGCGCACGCGCTGCCGGTTCAGCAGGTAGTCGTTCTCGCCAGAGCGGTACAGCCGCCGCCCGAGCTCGACGACCGCGTACTCGACCGGCAGGAGGCCGTCGCCGTTGTCGAGCGTCAGCTGGACGTCGGCCATCCCGAGGGCGGGCCGCTTCTCCGAGCCGGCCCAGATGACGTCCTCGGACTTGCGCGAGCGCAGGGCTCGACCCTGCTCGCCGAGCGCCCAGCGCAGCGCGTCGGCGAGGTTGCTCTTGCCCGAGCCGTTGGGGCCGACGATGGCGCTGATCCCGGGGCCGAACGCCACGTGGGTGCGATCCGCGAACGACTTGAAGCCCTGCAGTCGCACCGTCAGCAGGCGCGCGGGCGCGCTCATCCTGCCGATTCTGCTATGGCGGAATCGAGCGCCAGCTCGCCAGACTCGCGGGCGCGGGCGACCAGGACCTCGACGGCCTCCGCGGCAGCCGCCGTCTCGGCCACGCGCCGCGAGCGCCCGACGCCCATCCCGAGCACCTCGCCGCTCACCGAGACCTCGACCCGGAAGACCTTGTCGTGGTCCGGTCCGATCGCCTCCAGGACCCGGTAGGCGGGCCGCGCGCCGGTCGTCCGCTGCGTCTCCTCCTGGAGCCGGCTCTTCGGGCTCTTGAGCGAAGCCGGTGGGATGCCGGCGTCGATCTCGCGGGCCGCGGTTCGGATCACCCAGTCACGGGTCACGTCCCAACCGAGATCCAGCAGGAGCGCCCCGGCGAGGGCCTCGAAGCCCGAGGCGAGGATCGACGGCATGCCCGGCCCGAGCCGGCCCGCCTCGCCCTCGCCGAGCGACAGGAAGCTCCCGAGATCGATCCGGTCGGCGAGGGTCGCGAGCCCCGTCGCGCTCACGATGGCGGCACGACGCGCGGAGAGGATGCCCTCGTCATCGTCGGGGTGGCGGGCATAGAGCGCCTCGGACACGGCGAGGTTGACCACGGCGTCGCCGAGGAACTCGAGGCGTTCGTTGTGCCCGGCGGCTTCGCCGGGGTGCTCGTGGAGCCAGGAGGTGTGGGTCAGCGCCTGGGCCAGGAGGCGCCGATCCCGGATCGGCAGGCCGAGCTGCTCGGCAAGGAGATCGGCCCGGTCCACGATCCCGCTGGGGAGGGTCTAGGTGCTGCGCTCGTCGATGTATTCGACGGCGTCGCCGACGGTCCGGATCTTCTCCGCGTCCTCGTCGGAGATCTCGGTGCCGAACTCCTCTTCGAGACTCATGATCAGCTCGACCAGATCGAGCGAGTCTGCGTTCAGGTCGTCGACGAAGGAGGCCTCGGGCTTGACCTCGTCCTCATCGACGCCGAGCTGCTCGACGACGATCTTCTTGAGTCGGTCGTAGGTGCTGGCCACTGACTCCCTCCTCGGAGCTGGGTGTCTTCTCGAGTTCCGTCTTCACGAGCGATCCGCCCGAGGACGCCGTTCATGAGGCGTCGCATCGGGTCGCCACTGTAGATCCGGGCCAGTTCGACCCACTCGGCGATGGCCACCCGGGCCGGCGTGTCGGAATATAGCACCTCACCTATCGCACAACGGAGCAGCGAACGGTCCATCCGGGCCAGCTGGACGACCGGGTAGCGGGGTGCCGAGGCCTCGATTCTGGCGTCGATTTCAACCCGATTCGCGACCACTGCCGCGACGATTCGGCGGGCCAGCTCGCCCGCCGCCCGGTCCGCCTCGACCTCCGCCAGGTCGCGCTCCAGCACGGCCGTCGCGGTGCGCTGGCCGAAGTCGGCCTCGAAGACCGCGGACAGGGCGACGCGACGGCCGGCGCGCAGCGACCGAACGCGGTCGGTCGTCCCGGACCTAGCTCCCGACACCGTCGACGAGGACCGTGACGAAGCGAACCTGGAGGCCCAGCAGCCGC
>CAYXVP010000355.1:0-2223 GCA_964468305.1 uncultured Anaerolinea sp.
AATTCGCCGCTGGCACAGGCGTGGCTCGCGTTCTGGATCGGCAACAGGTATTCGACCAGGCCGGCGAACGCCGCCGACGGGAGGAACACCATCTCGGCGCCGTTCACGCCGAGCGTCCGGGCCGCCTCCGGGAAGTGGCGGTCGTAGCAGATGTACACGCCAACCTTGCCGACCGCGGTCTCGAAGACGGGGTAGCCCATGTTCCCCGGGCGGAAGTAGAACTTCTCCCAGAAGCCCTTGACGTGCGGGATATGCGTCTTGCGGTACTTGCCGAGGTACTTGCCATCGGCGTCGATCACCGCAGCGGTGTTGTAGTAGATGCCCGACGCCTGGGCATCCTCCTCGTACATCGGCACCACGAGGACCATGCCGGTCTCCTTGGCGAGGTCCTGCATGAGCTTCGTCGTCGGGCCGTCGGGGATCAGCTCGGTGTAGGCGTAGTACTGCGCATCCTGGACCTGGAAGAATAAGGGCCCTGTGAAGAACTCCTGGAAAGGCATGACCTGGGGGCCCTGCTTGCCGGCCTCTTGCGCCGCCTCGACGTGCTTCTGGATCATCGAGTCCTTGTCCCCGGTCCAGCTCGCCTGCAGCAACGCCCCTCGAACAGTCGTCGGCATCTCCGGTCCCTCTCAGCCCGCGTCGGTCAGCATGTCCTGTCGTCAGAGGCCGAGAGCGTACATCGTGGCGGCCGGGCTGGACCTCGTGCTTACCCGCGCCTTACGTCCCGCGGTCGGCCCGTTGGTGGAAGGCTCGCGGGATGCCGCCTAAGGTTCGCTCGCGCTCGAACACTTGTACCGTTCCGCGGACTGACTGAAGGAGAACCCACGATGACGCAACACCATCGACTCTCGGGGCCTCGCTCCCTCGCCGGAGCGGCGGCCCTGCTCGCTGCTGTCGCCTTCCCGGCGACCGCGCTTGCCGCGACGTTCGAGGGCACGCCGGGCCCCGACCACCTCGTCGGCACGGCCGACGCCGACACCATCAACGGACTCGCCGGGGACGACGTGCTCGAGGGCATGGGCGGCAATGACGTCATCTACGGCGGCCCCGGCAACGACTGGATCTATGGCGGCACAGGCAACGACCGCATCTTCGGCGGGGACGGTCGCGACAAGATCCGCGGCGGCCCCGGTGCCGACATCATCGAAGGTGGAGCGGGCGCCGATGCGATCAGCGGTGGCGACGGCGCCGACGTCATCCGCGGCGGCCCGGGTCCCGACCTCCTCCTCGGTGGCAACGGCAACGACGTGATCAGTGGCGGCCCAGGGCGCGACCTCGTCTACGGCGGCTGGGGCAACGACGTCATCTACGTCGGCGGCGACAATACGCCCGACGCGGTCCACTGCGGACCCGGCTGGGACCTCGTCTACCTCGGGCGCTACGACGTGGCCGACCGGAGCTGCGAGAAGATCGTCCGAACGCTCGAGTAGGCGCTCGAGTCCCGGAACGAGAAGGCCCCGTCGGTCGACGGGGCCTTCGATCTGTTCGGGGGCGGAGGATTCAGCCGCGCGCGACGCCCCCCTAACGCCCCCCGGACCCGGTGCCGGAGCCCCGGCGCCCTCTCCCTCGGATCCCTCGCCGCACTGTAGGACTCGGGCGAGACCCGTCAAGCCTTGGGCTAAGGGAACGCGCCGTGATTGCCCCTGCGCCGTGGGAGAATGGCCGCCTCACGTCGCGCCCCCAGGAGCCTTCGATGACCGTCGAGTCCGCCACCACGAGCATGAGCAGCGCGGAGATTGCCGCACTGAACCGCGAGTACACCTTCTTCTCGTGGTCGGTCCAGGGCCAGCTCGACCCGATCGCCATTGACCGCGCCGAGGGCGTCTACCTGTACACGCCCGAGGGCAAACGGATCCTCGACTTCAACAGCCAGCTGATGTCCGTGAACATCGGCCACGGCGACCGGCGGGTCATCGATGCGATCACCGAGCAGGCATTGAAGCTGCAGTACGTGCAGCCCGCGTTCGCCACCGAAATCCGCGGACGCCTCGGCCAGAAAATGGCCGAGATCCTGCCGGGCGACCTGGACAAGGTGTTCTTCACGCTCGGCGGTGCCGAGGCGATCGAGAACGCGATCAAGCTTGCGCGGCATCACACCGGTCGCTACAAGGTCCTCGCCCGGTACCGCGCGTATCACGGCGCGACCTTCGGGGCGATGACCCTCACAGGCGATCCCCGCCGCTGGGCCAACGAGCCCGGTCTCGTCGGCGTGGTCCGCTACCC
>CAYXVP010000356.1:0-813 GCA_964468305.1 uncultured Anaerolinea sp.
CGCGCTCCTGCTTGCCGTCTCGCTGTGGGCGACGCTCACCAACCGGCCGATCGCCGCCGGGATCGCGCTCGGGCTCGGCGTGCTTGCCAAGCTCTTCCCGATCGTCGCCGCGCCGGCCCTCGCGGTCGCCTGGCTCGCGCCGCGCGACGGTCGTCGGCTGGCTCGGTTCGGGATCGCGACCGGCTTCACGATCGCGGCCGGGTTGCTGCCGTTTCTCCTCGTGGCGGACGGGGACGCCCTGTCGTTCCTGAGCTACCACTCGCAGCGTGGCCTCGAGGTCGAGTCGATCGGCGCCGGCGTCGTCCTGCTCGATGGGCTCATCCGCGGCCAAGCGGTCGAGACGTCCTCGCCGTTCAAGGCCGTCGAGGTCTTCGGGCCACTCGCAAAGGCCTGGCTCGGGCTGCTGCCGATCCTGACCATCGGCGGCTTCGGGACGCTTGCGCTCGTGGCCTGGCGACGCGTCCGAATCGAGCTCGCGGCGCACGGGGCCGTGCAGGCCGCGACGCTGGCCACGCTGGCCGGGGCTTCGCTGCTGCTGCTACTCATCACCAGCAAGGTGTTCTCGATCCAGTACGTCGTCTGGCTGCTGCCGTTCGCGGCCCTGCTCCGGGGCAGGCCGTTCTGGCTCGCAGCCGCCGTCGTGGCGCTGACGATGCCTATCCACCCGTTTCTGTTCTCGGACCTGATCGCGCAGCGGCCGCTGCCGATCCTGGTCCTCAACCTCCGGAACGCGCTGCTCGTCCCCTTGACCGGGTGGTTTCTCAACGACCTGTGGCCAGCAGGCGCGGCCGGCCACCCACTGGACCAGGGGGG
>CAYXVP010000356.1:823-2221 GCA_964468305.1 uncultured Anaerolinea sp.
CGGCCCCCTCGCTGTATGGCGGTCGAGGACGAGGGGGATGGGGGAAGGCCGCGTCGTGGCCGGCGACATGACGAAGGAGCGCAAGGGGGAGGCCAGGACGTTCGCGACGCGCACTTGAACGTGCGCGAGCGAGCGCCCGGAGCCGACAACGCGGCGATCGTTCGTCGGGGAACCAGGAGTGGCGCGCCCGGCGGGACTCGAACCCACGACCTTCAGGTCCGCAACCTGACGCTCTATCCGCTGAGCTACGGGCGCACTTGGAGCGGGTGCCGGCCCTCTCCCGTGGGAGTGGCCAGTCGCTCTCCGAGGTCCAAGGCGGAGCTCCGCGACGCCATTGGCCCGAGGATTTCTGGCGGAGAGGGAGGGATTCGAACCCTCGAAGCAGGTTACCCCACTTAACGGTTTAGCAAACCGCCGCACTAGGCCTCTATGCGACCTCTCCGTCCGCGGCGGCCAGAGGCTACCACAGGGTCTCCGCGGCTCAATGAACGAGCGAGCACGGCGCGACTACAGGACCACGATCGCATCGCCGCCCGGGTCCTCGCCTCTCGCGAGAGTGGCGAGGCAGCGTCGCTGGCTGATCGGGAAGCGATCCCTGAGCTCTGGATGGAGATCAAGCACGCGACGGTTGTTCGGCGTATCGGCGACGAGGAGTATCAGGCGCTTCGCGCCGAGATCGCGAACCTTGAGCTGCGCCTTCCGCTCGACAGCCTGCACGTCGTTGAGTCGGGTTTCCGCTTCGATAACGATGACGGTTCAAGAGATCTCGACTGCGGCATCGGCCGCGCGGAGATCGCCGGCGATGGGCATGGGAACCTCCGTCCGCCAGGCGACGGCGGGAGCGAGACGCCTTCGGAAGCGTTCCAGCAAGGCCAGGTGCGCCCGATCTCGTACCGGATCGCCGTTCGGCTGGAGGGACGCGGCGAACTGAAGCCCCACAACGACCGCGATCCGGGCCGCGAGGTCGACGGTGAGGGTGTTTGCGTCACCGCGTTCGGCGCGCTGCAGCCGGTGTGGACCGATGCCTGCGGCCCGCGCAGCCTCGCGGATGCTGAGTCCTCCGGCCAGGCGTGCCCTCGTAAGCTCTTCAGCGGTCCGCTGGCGAAGGTAGCGGCCGCGCCTCGAACCCAGGGTCGCTGGACCTTCGCGGCCGCTCACGCCCGAAGGATGCAGAGCGGGGCTTGGCCGGCGCTTTATCTGACGCTGTGCCGTTCGTGGCCCACCCATCGAAGGAGCGGAGGTCGTGGGGCGCTGAGGCTCGGATAGCGCCGCCTTCGGTCGATGAACGTGCCGGTGGCGGCAGAAATGTCGAACGAGGGCGGCGCAACGGCGGCCAACAACCGCTTCGGCCCTCGAGTGCGCCGGATGTGGCTCGCGAGGGCCGCGTTGATTTGCGCC
>CAYXVP010000357.1:0-2216 GCA_964468305.1 uncultured Anaerolinea sp.
GGAATCGGCCGGGCAGGTTCGCCTGCGCGCGGCGCGCCTGGGCCTCGGCGCAGGCGCTGCCGCGGATGCAGTCGCCGTCCTGGCCACGAGCGAGGTGGGCGCCATCGTCGAGGCCGCGCGAGCGGGCAATCCGGCCCTTGTTGTCGTTGATTCGATCCAGACGATGACGGTCGACGAGCTGGACGGGCCTGCCGGCAGCGTCGGCCAGGTGCGCGAGTCCGCGCTGCGGCTCATGGAGCTGGCGAAGGGCGAGGGCATCGCCGTGGTGCTCGTCGGCCACGTGACGAAGGACGGTTCGATCGCCGGCCCGCGGACCCTCGAGCACCTCGTCGACGCCGTGATCGACCTGGGCGGCGAACGCGGCGGCGTGATGCGCCTCCTGCGCGCGTCGAAGAACCGCTTCGGTTCGACCGACGAGCTGGGCGTTTTCGAGATGGGGGAGTCGGGCCTGCGCGAGGTCGCCGACCCTGGGCGCGCGTTCCTCGCGGACCATGAGGGAACGGCGCCTGGCAGCGTCGTTGCGGCCACCCTCGAGGGCACGCGGCCGCTGCTCGTCGAGGTCCAGGCGCTGGTCGCCCCGGCCGGCTACGGCACTCCCGCGCGGCGCGCCTCGGGAGTCGACCCGACGCGACTCGCGCTCCTCCTCGCGGTGCTCGGGCGTCGTGCCGGTGTCGGGCTCGGCAGCCATGACGTCTACGCGAATCTCGCTGGCGGGCTGAGCATTGCGGAGCCCGGGCTCGACCTCGCCGTCGCACTTGCGCTCGCATCCTCGCTCCGCGACCGGCCGGTTGACCCGGCCACCGTCGCGATCGGCGAGGTGGGCCTGCTCGGCGAGCTCCGACCCGTCGCGGGCCTCGATCGGCGCTTGCGCGAGGCCTCGCGCCTCGGCTTCGAACGGGCGATCGTGCCGGCCAGCGGACCAGGCACGAGCCTGGCGGAGGGGATTCGGACGGTGCCCGTCGGGAGCCTCCGCGACGCCCTGCGCGCGGCCCTGATGGCCGCCGATCCACGCTCGGAGAACGCGTCCCCGGACGCATCCGAGCTCACCCCGGCGGGTCTTGAGGCTGGAACGCGGGTGCTAGGCTGAACAGCTCCCGCACTCATTCCGGGCAATCGAGGCCCCTGTGATCCGAACCATTCGATTCCTTGGGGCCGCGCTTGGCGGCCTCATCGGGATCACGCTCGTCGTGGCGCAGCTGGCGGTGTTCCAGGACGCTCCTGGGTCGACGCTGCTCGTCGGTGCGTGGGTCGCGGCGTGGATCGTCCTCGGATTCACGGTCCTGCCGTATCTCACCGTCATCCCGGCGCTCGCCGCGCTCCGCGCCGTCCAGCAGCTGTCGACCGCCGAGTTCGTCACGGCGATCATCGGCTTGTTCCTCGGGCTGCTCCTGGGCCTGCTGATCGGGTTCCCGCTCTCCGCGCTCCCCCCGCCGATCGGCACCGTCGCGCCCATCGGCAGCTCGCTCTTCTTCGGCCTCGCCATGGTCGGCCTCACCGTGGCGAAGCGGCACGACCTGATCACCGCCGCGGAGTCGATGGGCCTGCTCCGACCGACGGCGAGCTCCGATTCGGCGGGCCCGCGCATCCTCGTCGACACGAGCGCGATCATCGACGGCCGCATCGCCGATATCGCCGACTCGGGCTTCCTGTACGGCACGCTCGAGGTGCCCCGGTTCGTCCTCGACGAGGTCCAGCGGCTCGCCGACAGCTCGGACACGCTTCGCCGGACGCGCGGCCGGCGCGGGCTCGAGATCCTCGCCCGCATGCGCAAGGCGGGCACGACACCGGTCGTGGTCATCGACGAGGACGTCCCCAACACGCCCGAGGTCGACTCGAAGCTGGTCGCGCTCGCGAAGCGGAACGGCCGTGCCGTGCTGACCAACGACCTGAACCTGAACCGGATCGCCGACCTACAGGGCGTGCGCGTCCTCAACGTCAACTCGCTGGCGAACGCGGTCAAGCCCGCGCTTCTGCCGGGCGAGGACCTGCGGGTCCGCGTGATCCAGCCCGGCAAGGACGCCGGCCAGGGCGTCGGCTACCTCGACGACGGCACCATGGTCGTCGTCGAGGGTGGCGCAAAGTCGATCGACAGCGAGCTCGACGTGACGGTCACCCGCGTCCTGCAGACCGTCGCCGGCCGGATGGTCTTCGCCCACCCCCGACAGGGCTGATCCATGCCCGGCTGGGACGACGCCGCCGCACAACCCCGCGCGACC
>CAYXVP010000358.1:0-2200 GCA_964468305.1 uncultured Anaerolinea sp.
CCGCCGCGACAGACTCCGCCGTCTGCGTTGGGTACGGGGCAAAAGGCGGCGACCTCGGGTCCCGCCGAACGGCCGCCCCGTGGTCCGTGCTCAGGTCCGAGGTCATCGCGCAGCAGACCCAGGCGGCTCGGGCGGCGGCGGCGTGGACGCGCTTCATCGAGCAGTTCCCAACCCCTGCCAGGCTCGCCGCCGCGTCACCCGCGACGGTCATCCGGGCCTGGCGAGGCCTCGGCTACGACCGCCGCGCGATCGCCCTTCGAGCCGCGGCGATCCGAATCGTGGAGGATCACGGCGGACGGGTGCCATCGACGTTCGCCGAGCTGGTGGAGCTGCCGGGGATCGGGCCATACACGGCGCGGGCCGTCCTCGCGATCGCGTTCAACCAGCCCGTCGCGGCGCTGGACACCAACATTCGGCGGGTCATCGGCAGGGCGTTCCTGGGCGGCGAGTCCGCCCCGCCACCGCGGGCGCTCCAGGCTGCCGCCGATGGCTTCGTCCCGCGCGACCGTGCTGCGATGTGGACGCACGCCCTCATGGACGTGGGCGCCGCGTCCTGCCGCAAGCGCGACCCGAGATGCGACTCGTGCCCGCTCGCCGCGTATTGCCGCTACCTGGCGGCGGGGCGACCTGCTCCACTCGGCCCGGGCCGGATCAGGGCGGCCAAGCCCTTCCCGTCGACGTCACGGTGGCTCCGCGGCCGGATCCTCGATCGTCTTCGCGACGCCCCGGATGGTGCCTGGCTCGACCTCAGCGGCGGGATCGGTGAGCACGACGCCGAACGGACGAGGACCGAGGTCGAGAACCTCGCCCGCGAGGGCCTCCTCGAGCTCGACGAGACCGGCGAAAGGGCGCGACTTCGGACCTGACCTCGACCGGCGGCGCCCGGCGAGGCTCGGCTACGCTTCGATCGTGCGCATGTCCCCGCTGCCGGCTGCGGCCGATTCGACGACGCCCCTGCCCGCGGACGACCCCGAGCTGTTCGGGCTCGACCTCCGAGGCCTGCGCCGTCACTGGGCGGCCACCGCCGATCGGCCGCCGATCGGCTCGGAGGGGATGACGGGCGCGGACCTCAAGGCGCAGAAGCTGGGCATTCCGGGGCAGCGGCTCATGGAGCACGCCGGCGTCGCGGTGGCCGCGGCGGTGAAGGCGATCGCCGAGGCGACAGGACGGTGGCGGAAGGGCCCGATCCTGGTCCTCGCCGGTCCGGGCAACAACGGTGGCGACGGCTTTGTCGCGGCGCGCCACCTGGCCAGGGCGGGTGCCGAGGTCGTGGCGGTGCTGGTCTCCGACGCTGCCGTGCCGTCCACGCCCGATGCGCTGCGCAACTGGAACCGGTTGGATCGCGAGCCCCAGGCGACCCGCATTCACGCGGCTACCGGGCTCGAGCTGAGGGTGCTCGCCCGCGACGTCGACCGTGCCTCCGTCGTCGTCGACGCGCTCCTCGGGACGGGCGTCCACGGTGCGTTGCGCGACCCGATCCGGTCGGCGGTCGAGCTCGTCCTGCGGGCGCGCGCCGCCAAGGTCCCGGTCGTCGCCGTCGACACGCCGACGGCGGTCGACCTGACCTCGGGCGACGCGACCGACCCCGTCGTCCAGGCGGACCTCACCGTGACCTTCCACCGGCCCAAGACCGGGCTCCTGACCCGACGCGGCGCGGCGCTCGCCGGGAAGGTCCTGGTGGCGCCGATCGGCATCCCGCGGGAGGCGGACCGTGGCTGATCAGGCGCGCTCGATCGGCTGGCGCGAGGTCCTCATCGTCGCCGCGGTTGCAGTGGCGGGCGTGCTTGCCACGCAGATCATCGCGACGCTCGTCCCGCCGATCGGCGACGTCGTGCGCGCCACGCCGGTCATCGTGATCGTGCTGGTCGTGGTGACCACGCTGGTCCTGTGGCGCATCGCCGCCCGGCGGCCGCCGGAGCCCTGACCCCGCCGGCGGGTCGCGGAGCATGGGCACCTGGGAGGAGATGGCCGCGCGAGTCGCCGCGCTCACCATCGGCACGGCGGAACCGCGCCGGCCGCGTGGCCCCGCCTGGCGCCAGGAGGCGGTGCGGGCGCTCGCCGACGAGCGCTTCGACCTGCTGATCGTCGGCGGTGGCATCGTCGGCGCTGGAGCCCTACTCGATGCGACCAGCCGCGGGCTGCGGGCCGCGCTCGTCGAGCAGCGGGACATCGCGTCCGGGACGTCGGGGCGGAGCTCGCG
>CAYXVP010000359.1:0-2195 GCA_964468305.1 uncultured Anaerolinea sp.
CTCGGCGGCGGGCGGCGCCCGTTTCGAGGTCAGGATCCCCAACCGCACGGTACCGGAGGCCTCCGCGTGAAGCGCTCGCCCATGCTAATCGGCATCGTCGCCGTGGTTGCCCTCGCCGGCGCCGCCGGCATCTACGGCTTCGCGACGCTGTTCCTGCACGCGGCGCCGCCGGCGGCCAGCCTCGACCCGGGCTCCAGCCAGCCCGCGGCCTCGATCGGCGCCTTGCCATCGGGCGCCGCCACGACGCTCTCTGCCGGGCTCGATGGCACCTGGTCGATCGACGCGTCGATCGGATCGTTCTCCGATTTCAGCGACTCCTGGGTCGGCTACCGCGTCGACGAGACGCTCGCCGGCAACCGCGCCAACACCGCCGTGGGGCGGACGCCGGACGTGACGGGGACCCTGGCGTTGTCGGGAACGATGATCTCGAGCGTCGAGGTCACCGCCAACGTCCAGACGCTGCAGAGTGACGACAACCGGCGCGATGGGCAACTGCACCGCCAGGCGCTCGAGACCGACCAGTTCCCCCAGGCCACCTTCAAGCTGACCACCCCGATCGACATCGGCGGCGTCCCGGCCGATGGCGCGACGATCTCGGCTACGGCCAAGGGCGAGCTGACGCTCCACGGCGTCACGAAAACCGTCGACGTGCCGATCCAGGCACAGCTGTCGGGGGACGTGGTGACGGTCGTCGGCAGCATCGCCATCCAGTTCGCCGACTACTCGATCGAGCCGCCGGTGTCGTTCGCGATCCTGTCGGTCGAGGACCACGGGACGATGGAGTTCCAGCTCCACTTCCGGCACAAGTAGGGGGCCCTCCCGGCGCAGGGCAGGCCACGCCCTTCGAGGCGATGCCGGCCGCTAGATTCCACGAGTGCTCGAGGACCGCTTCGACGTCGTGATCGTGGGCGGCGGCTCGGCCGGCTGCGTCCTCGCGAACCGCCTCTCCGAGGACACCTCGACACGGGTCCTAGTGCTCGAGGCCGGTCGGCCGGACTGGCGCTTCGACGTGTTCTTGCACATGCCTGCCGCACTCGCGTTCCCGATCGGCAGCCCGCTGTACGACTGGGGCTACCGCTCCGAGCCTGAGCCCCACCTTGGCGGCCGCCGCGTCTACCACGCCCGGGGCAAGGTCCTTGGCGGCTCGTCGTCGATCAACGGCATGATCTTCCAGCGCGGCAACCCGCTCGACTACGAACGCTGGGCCGCGTTCCCGGGCATGGCCGAGTGGGACTACGCCCACTGCCTGCCCTACTTCAAGCGCCTCGAGACGTGCCTCGCGGCGGCGCCGGACGATCCTTATCGAGGTCACGCCGGCCCGCTGGTCCTCGAGCGCGGGCCGGCCAAGAGCCCACTGTTCGGAGCCTTCTTCGAGGCGGTCCAGGAGGCGGGCTACGCCATCACCGACGACGTCAACGGCTACCGCCAGGAGGGCTTCGGCGCGTTCGACCGGAACATCCACCGCGGCCGACGCCTCTCCGCGGCGACGGCATACCTCCGGCCGGCCCTTCGCCGCCGCAACCTGGAGGTGCGGACGTCGACGCTTGTCACCCGGGTCGTGTTCGACGGCCGCCGTGCGACCGGCGTGGAGTTCGTGAGCGGCGGGAGCGGTGGCACGCAGCATGTTGAGGCCGGCGAGGTGATCCTCAGCGGCGGCGCGATCAACACGCCCCAGCTCCTGCAGCTGTCCGGGGTGGGCGAGGCGGCGCACCTGCGCGGGCTCGGCATCGAGCTGGTCGCGGACCTCCCCGGCGTCGGGACCAACCTGCAGGACCACCTCGAGGTGTACGTCCAGCACGCGAGCCGGGAGCCCGTGTCGATGCAGCCGCACGCGACCGAGAAGTGGCGCCGGCCGTGGATCGGCTTCCAATGGCTCTTCCTCCGGTCCGGGCCCGGGGCGACGAACCACTTCGAGGGCGGTGGCTTCGTCCGTGGCGACGAGGACGTCGCGTACCCGAACCTGATGTTCCACTTCCTGCCGCTGGCGATTCGCTACGACGGCACCGCGCCGGCGGGCGGCCACGGCTACCAGGTCCACGTCGGGCCGATGTACTCCGATGCCCGGGGGACGGTGCGGATCAGCTCGGCGGACCCGCGGCGGCATCCGGCCCTGCGGTTCAACTACCTCTCGACGGACCAGGATCGCCGCGAGTGGCTGGAGGCGGTCACGATCGCCCGGGACGTCCTTGGCCGGC
>CAYXVP010000360.1:0-2179 GCA_964468305.1 uncultured Anaerolinea sp.
CCCGGAGGATTTGGCTGGTCGCCAGGCTGTGCGGCACGCACGAAGTCCGGGACATGGTCCAGGCGCTCGAAGGCGACGAGGAGGGCCTCTACGCCGAGCAGGCCTCGCCCGAGGTCGAGGCGATCGCGGCCGACGAGCGCGAGCACGCCGAGATCTGGCGCCGGCTCAGCGGCACCGGATCGGCGAGCCACGCGGCGCACGGACCGCGGCCGACGGACATCGCCGCGAGCGAGCGCTGGCATCATGCGGGCCGCTCGGGCACCCTCCGTGCAGTCATCTTCGGCGTCTCCGATGGGCTCGTCTCGAATCTCGCCCTCGTGATGGGCATCGCGGGCGCGTCGGGCGGCCAAGGCTCCTTCGTCCTGCTCGCCGGCATCGCCGGCCTGCTCGCCGGGTCGTTCTCGATGGCCGCCGGCGAGTACATCTCGATGCAGTCGCAGCGCGAGCTGTTCGAGCGGCAGATCGCGCTCGAGCGCGCGGAGCTCGAGGCGATGCCACACGAGGAGCAGGCCGAGCTCGCCCAGGTCTACCGAGCGAAGGGCTTCACCGAGGCCGAGGCGGCGACCATCGCCGAGCGCATGTTCGGAGACCCGGAGCACGCACTCGACACGCTGGTTCGAGAGGAGCTCGGCCTGGATCCCGACGAGCTCGGCTCGCCATGGGGCGCGGCGTCGGGCTCGTTCGTCGCCTTTGCGCTGGGCGCGCTCGTCCCGGTCGGTCCCTACCTGATCAGCGCCGGCAGCACCGCGTTCGTGTCCGCGCTCGTGCTCTCGATTGCGGCGCTATTCGCGGTCGGGGCCGGCGTGAGCCTCCTGACGGGCCGCAGCCCGTTGTTCAGTGGCGGGCGCCAGGTCCTCATCGGTGCGGCGGCGGCCGTCGTCACGTATGTGGTCGGGCTGGGGATCGGCACCGCGGTCTGATTCGGGCGCCGCGAAGTCGCGGAGGTCGTCGTCCTCCTCGACGATCAACCGGTCGGGCGGCCGCAGCGCCAGGTAGTCGCGGTGCGCCCGCAGGACGTCCTCGACGGTCGCCGTGTCGGGACCGCCACGCCGCCCGAGCTGGTCGGCGATCCAGGTGGCCTCGGCGCGCTGCTCGAGCTCGCTGATGTCCTGCTCGCGCCGCCGGCTGTCCGTCGACACGACTGCGACGAGGCCCCCGCCGGCGACGAGGCCGACGATCAGCAGCCACCACTGGAATTCCGCCATGTCGCCGGAAGGATAGGGCGAGTGCCGGAACGTACACTCGGTCGCGAATGATCGACTGGACTCCGGGCTCCGTCGCGATCCAGATCGGGCCGCTGCCGCTCTACTGGTACGGCATCGCCTACGCGGTCGGGCTCGCCGGGGCGTACTGGATCATGGTCCGCCAGGCGCGGCGCTTCGGCGAGAACGCAGAGATCGTGGGCAACGGCCTGATCATCGTCGGGATCGCGGCGCTCATCGGCGGCCGGCTGTACCACGTCATCGACCAGTGGCCGTTGTACGCGAACGACCCGCTGAAGATCGTCCTGCCGCCGTACAGCGGCCTCGGCGTATTCGGCGGCTTCGTGACCGGCGGAATCGCGTTCCTCTTCCTCACCCGGCGGTGGCACCTCTCGGCGTGGCGCTGGGCGGACATCGTGGCCCCCGGCCTGTTCGCGATGCAGGCTGCCGGTCGGTGGGGCAACTTCTTCAATCAGGAGCTGTACGGCCCGCCGACCAACCTGCCGTGGGGGATCTCGATCGATTGCGCCCACCGCGTTCTGCCGTATACGTGCGACGCGTACCCGTTCCCGGCGACCCACTTCCACCCGCTGTTTCTGTATGAGTCGACCTCGGCGGTGATCGGCGCAATCGTTCTCGTCTGGCTGTCGCGCCAGGCGCGGCCTTGGCTGCGCGTCGGTGACCTCGGGGCGATCGCCCTGATCTGGATCGGCGGGTTCCGTTTCCTGCTCGAGTTCCTGCGGCTCGACAACTGGCGGCTCGCCAACATCCCGACGGCCCAGATCTTCGGGGCAGGGCTCGTGATCGTCGGGCTGGCGATGCTGTGGATCCGGCGCCGGCAGAACGCACCCACGCTCGCCCCCGCGGCGACGGCCGAAGGACGCCCGCTCGACGAAGAAGACGGTGACGACGTGTATGACGTCGAGACATACGACGAGGCCGATGGCAAGGCCCAAGCCGACGAGCGTGACGTCGCC
>CAYXVP010000361.1:0-2122 GCA_964468305.1 uncultured Anaerolinea sp.
AAGACGCGCACCGCAGGCTACGCGTCGATGGACTACGAGGAGGTCGGCTACCGGCCGGCGAACCTCGTACGCCTCGACGTTCTCGTCGCTGGCGAGCCGGTCGATGCCCTGTCTGTGATCGTCCACCGCGAGAACGCGACCGCGCTCGGTCGAACGCTGGTGGGCCGCCTCCGCGAGCTGATCCCACGCCAGCTCTTCGAGGTGCCCATCCAGGCCTCGATCGGGGCCAATGTCGTCGCGCGTGAAACGGTGCGCGCGTTGCGCAAGAACGTGCTGGCCAAGTGTTACGGTGGCGACATCACCCGGAAACGGAAGCTGCTCGAGAAGCAGCGGGAGGGCAAGCGCCGGATGAAACGTGTGGGCTCGGTCGAGATCCCGCAGGAGGCGTTCCTGGCCATAGTTCGCACGGACGAAGCATGATCCGGCACGCCAGGACCTGAGGACGCGCCATGGAGAACGATCTCCGGATCCTCGTCGGGCTCGGGCTGACGCTGCTGCTCGTGATGCTGCGGGTCGAGTCGGAGCGTTTCGGCGTGGCCGAGTACGACGAGCCCTTCCGCGGGCGCCGGCCCTCCGTTCTCCGCCGGCTGGCGTGGTACATCGCGGGCGTCGCCGGCGTCGTCGCCCTGCTCTTCATCCACCCAGCCCCGGAGCACGACCTGTTCCTCCAGGTTGGCGATCGGTCGGGGATCATCATCGCCCTCATCATCGGTGGCCTCGGCATCGCCCAGGCCGTCGCGCTCGCGTACCTGCACTACCACCGGCTTCGCTTTCCAGATGTCGCCGCGTACCCGGGTGGAGTCGCAAACGAGGTGCTCACGGCGTTCATCGACGAGGCCGTCTTCCGGGGCGCCGTCCTCGGCTACTTCATCTGGGCCGGCGCAAACCCGAGCCTGGCGATCCTCGGCCAGTCGGTCGTGTATGTGCTCGCGACGCGGCTCGGGGCTCCGGGCCGCGACAGGTACATGTTCGTGTTGGCGCTGCTTGTCGGCCTCGTTTGCGGCTGGGCGACGCTGCTGACCGGCGGCATCGGGGCGGCATTCCTCGGCCACGCGATCACGCGCGTCGCGGTGTTCCTGACGACCGGCCATGCCGGCCAGCCACCCGCCCGCGGCACCGAGGTCGAGGACATGGAGCGCCGCCGACGCATGCCCGAGGGCTGGAGCGCCGTCGACAAGGGCAGCGCCCAGGAGCGCTGATCGTGGCGGAGTCGCCGCCGGTCGCCCTGTACGTCCACGTTCCGTTTTGCATCTCGCACTGCCCGTACTGCGACTTCGTGGTCGTGGCCGGGCGCGACGCAAGGGGACCCGCCAATCGCATCGACGCATTCGTGGCGGCGCTGGAGACCGAGATCCACCTTCGCGCCGATGCGCTCGACGCCCGCTGCGGCGTCACGGGGTTGCGCCCGCCGCTGGCGTCGCTGTACTTCGGTGGCGGCACCCCGAGCCTCCTGCCGGCCACGACCATCGCGCGCCTCGTCGCCCTCGTGCGCGAGCGGTTCGGGCTCGCGGCGGATGCCGAGGTGACTCTGGAGGTCAACCCCGGGCCCGACGAGCGCGGCGACGCCCGCGAGCAGCGCGCCGCCGGCGTCACGCGGCTGTCCGTCGGCGCACAGTCGTTCGACGCCGTCGAGCTGCGGGCCCTCGGTCGTCGGCACGCGCCCGAGGACGCGGCAGCAACGCTCGCGGCCGGGCGCGCCGCCGGGATCCCGTCGCTGAGCATCGACCTCCTCTACGACATTCCGGGCGGCGAGCTTGCGACCTGGGAGAAGACGCTGGAGGCCGCCCTCGCGACGGAGCCGGACCACATGGCGCTGTACGCGCTGACCCTCGACGACCCCGATGCCGAGGGTCTGACCGGCCTTTCCGGCGATCACCTGCCGGTCCGCCCGGGTGCTCGCCGCTGGCGCGAGCGGGCGATGGCGGGGCAGGACGGCGATCGTGCCGCTGCTATGTACGAGCTGGCCGATCGACGGCTCGCTGCCGCCGGTTTCGGCTGGTACGAGATCAGCAACTGGGCACGACCCGGCCACCGGAGCAGGCATAACCTCGCCTACTGGGCTCGGGTCCCGTACGAGGCGGTCGGGCCGTAGTTGAAGGTGAGGCTCGTGGCGGCGCCGTTC
>CAYXVP010000362.1:0-2110 GCA_964468305.1 uncultured Anaerolinea sp.
AACATCCCCGTCCTGACAGAGGAGCGTCGCCACGACCTCGTGCGCGTCGTCCACAAGCGCATGGAGGAGGCACGGGTCGAGATCCGCAACCTCCGGCGCGACGCCGCCGACCACCTCAAGAGACTGCAGCGCGACGGCGGGGTGGGCACCGACGAAGAGCACAAGCTGCTCGACAGCCTGCAGAGGACGACCGACCGGCATGTCGCCGAGGTCGAGCGGGTCGGGGCGGCGAAGGAGCAGGAGGTCCTCGAGGTCTAGTGGCGCGCGCGCCGCTGATCCGGCCGACCGACGCTCCACCTCGCGCCCACGAGACCGATGCCGGGGCGGCTCCGCCCGCGCCGCAGACCGAACAGCCTGACGTCTCTCAGCCCCGCAGCGATTTGCCTCGGCATGTCGCGATCATCATGGACGGCAATCGCCGCTGGGCACGGAACCGCGGGGCGTCCGAGCTCGACGGCCACGCCGCCGGCGTCGAGGCGATTCGGGATGTCCTCCGCCACGCCGTGCGACGGGGCATTCCCGTCCTGACCCTGTACGCATTCAGCCGTGAGAACTGGGCCCGCACCGACGACGAGGTCGTCGGCCTGTTCAGCCTGCTCGAGCAGGCGATCCGCAGCGAGACCGCGGAGCTCCGTGCGCAGGGCGTTCAAGTGCGCCTCCTGGGCCGGCTCGACGAGCTGCCGGCCGCGACCCGCGCCTCGATCGAGTCCGCGCTCGCCGCGACCGCCGGCGGCGGCCGGCTCGTGCTGAACATCGCCTTCAACTACGCCGGTCGCACCGAGCTGGTGGACGCCGTGCGCGACATCGTTCGATCGGGCACACCCGCCGACCAGGTCGACGAGGCCACGATCTCGACCGCGCTCTACACCGCCGGCTTGCCCGATCCGGACTTGGTGATCAGGACCGGCGGTGAGCAGCGCCTGTCCAACTTCCTGATCTGGCAGTCTGCCTACGCCGAGCTCCTGACGACCGAGACGCTGTGGCCAGACTTCGGGCCGGGCGACCTCGACGACGCCCTGGCCGAGTTCGCCAGCCGGACGCGACGCTTCGGGCGCTGAGGCCATGCTCCGAGATCGCGTCCGCAGCGCCGCGATCCTGGTCCCGCCCCTCCTCCTGGCCCTGTGGCTCGGCGGTGGCTGGATCCTGCTCGTCGTGGGTGTCGCCACCGCGCTGGGCGCGCGGGAGGCGTTCCGGCTCCTGACGGCGGCCGGCCTGTCGTCGATGCCGCTCCTCGGCATCGTGCTCGCCGTCGTCATCGCGCTCGGCGACTCCGTGAAGGTCCTGCCCGGGGGCTCCGGGATCCTCCTCGCCGGCGTTGGGGTCGTGCTCATCGGCGTTGGCGCGCTGACCCGGCTCGACCCGCGCGAGGGGCTCGTCATCTTCGCGACCACCACCTTCGGTGCGCTGTACGTCGGCCTCCTCGGCTTCGTGGCCCGGCTCGCCTCGACCGATGCATTCGTGGACCAGACGGCGCTCCTGGGCTGGCTCGGCCCGGATCGAGCCTGGATCGTGGCCCTCGTGCTGGTGGTCTGGGCGTACGACACCGCGGCGTACTTCGCCGGCCGGCGCTTCGGGCGGCGGCCGTTCATGCACCACATCTCGCCCTCGAAGACGGTCGAGGGCGTCGTCGGTGGGGCGATCGCGGCTACGGTGGTGGGTGCGGTCCTCGTCTTCGCGCTCGGCCGGCCGGTCCTCGTCGGCGCGGTCTTCGGCATCATCGTCGGTGCGGCGGCGCAGGCCGGCGACCTTGCCGAGTCGATGCTCAAGCGGGCGGCCGGAGCCAAGGAGTCCGGACGGCTGATCCCGGGCCACGGCGGGCTGCTCGATCGCATCGACTCGTTCCTGTTCGCCGCGCCGGTCGCGTTCTTCTATGTCGTCGTCGTCCTCCGCTAGCGCCCGCGCCGAACGCCCCCGCGGCGTCGCGCTGCTCGGCTCGACCGGGTCGATCGGGCGGCAGGCGGTTGACGTCCTGGCCGCCGACCAGCGCTTCCGGGTGGTCGCCCTCGCGGCGGCCACGAACGCGGACCTCCTCATCGAGCAGATCGAGCGGCTGCGGCCCGCAGCGGCCGCCCTGACCGAGGCGCCGGCCTCGGCCGCGACCGCGAGGCGC
>CAYXVP010000363.1:0-2109 GCA_964468305.1 uncultured Anaerolinea sp.
CCAGAACGGGCTCCGCCTCAACGGGCTCCGCCTCAACGGGCTCCGCCTCAACGGCCCGTGGCCACCGAGCCCGTCCCCTAACCGGGTCCGCGGAGCGCCCTCCGCCCAAAGCCCGCGCGCAGCGGGGGCGTGTCCCACGTCGCCCGGGGGCACGGTGGAGTTGCGTTCGCGTTCGTGCCCGGGGCGCGGGTAAGCGTGCCGTTCGTGCCCCGCGCCGATGACGCGTGGGAGGTCGATGGCGCGGCGCCGCGGACGCTCCCGCCCGGCGTCGAATCCGGCGCCCAGTCGCGCGCGGCGACCGGGTCTTCGGCCGATGGCGACGTCGAGCTCGCGAGCGCCACTCTCCCGGCAACAGGCGTCTCGGGCGCAGCCGTCGCGCGGGTCTCGCCGAGCGGCCTGCGACGCGAGGTCTTCGGCTTCCTGCCCTACTGGGAGCTCAATGCTCGGAGCACGGTCCTGGACTGGCGGACGCTATCGACGGTCGCGTACTTCAGCGTCGGCTGTCAGGCCGATGGGAGCCTCGCCAGGCGCGATGCCGACGGGTCGTCGACCATCGGCTGGGCGGGCTGGGCGAGCTCGAAGATGACGTCGGTCATCGAGGCGGCTCACCGCCACGGCGCCCGCGTCGTGCTGACCGTCACCTGCTTCGCCTGGAGCTCGGCGGGCGCCGCCGCGCAGGCGAGCCTGCTCGGCAGCTCGCTCGCGCGTGCAAGCCTCGCCCGGCAGATCGCCGCCGCCGTCCGTGACCGCGGCGCCGACGGCGTCAACCTCGATTTCGAGCCGATCCTTGCAGGCCATGGCGGCGAGTTCACGGCGCTCGTCCGATCCACCAGGGCAGCGCTCAACGCCGTTCACCGCGGTTACGAGCTTACCTTCGACGCGCTGCCATCGATCGGGAACCAGCCGATCGCGGAGGCCACCGCCCCGGGCGGCGCCGACGCGGTGCTGATCATGGGCTACGACTACCGCACAGCGAACGCGAGGGACGCGGGCTCGATCGCGCCGCTGTCAGGTCCGGACTACGACCTGTCCGACACGATCCAGGCGTACACGTCGGTCGTCGGGCCGTCGAAGATCATCCTCGGCGTGCCCTGGTATGGACGGGCATGGTCGACACCGAACCCGCAGCCGCACGCCGAGAACATCTCCAGCGCGAGGAACGGCGACGTCGCGGAGCCGACCTACGCCCAGGCGGCCGAGCTGCTGGCGGCGAACGGGCGGCATTGGGACGCGGTCGAGCAGACGGCGTGGACCGCATATCGCAAGCGAACGTGCACAAGCAGGTTCGGCTGCGTCACCGTGTGGCGCGAGCTGTACGTCGATGACGCGGCCTCGCTGCGGCTCCGATACGACCTGATCAACCGCGCCGGCCTCCGCGGCGTCGGCATCTGGGCGCTCGGCTTCGACGATGGCCGTCCCGAGATGCGAGCCGCAATCGCCTCGAAGTTCCTGGCCGATCGGACGCCGCCGGTGGCGGGGATCGTCGCGCTTCCGGAGCGCTCCCGCGACGAGGGCTTCCGCGTCGGCTGGACCGCCTACGACGACAGTCCGATTCGCGGCTACGACGTCCAGGTCTCCATCGACGGCCGGGCCTGGCGACCGTGGCTGACCCGAACGACGGGCACGAGCGCGATCTACCCGGGCGCCAATGGCCAGACGTACACCTTCCGGGTCCGTGCCGCCGACGTGCACGGCAACGTCTCGTCGTGGGGATCGGCCTCCTTCGGCTCGCTCGCGACGCCGAAGGCGTTCGCGGTGGGCGGCTTCGCGACCGTCCTCACCGACGGCCTCCGCCTGCGGGCATCCCCGTCGACGCTCGCGTCAGTGATGACTCGCCTCCGCGCCGGCGACGCCGTGCGGGTCATCGGCGGGCCGACCAGGGCCAACGGCGACACCTGGTACGAGGTCGCCGGTCCGTTGCGTCAATGGCCGCCGGTCGACGCGATCCAGGTCGGCGGTTGGATCGCCGTGTCCGGCAATGGCGTCGTGAATGCCGCGCCGCGCAGGCCGGTCTCCGTCACAACGGTCGATGCCGGGCTCACCGGCCTGGCCCTGAACGGTGGCGGAACGCGAGTCCTCTCGCCGAACGGCGACGGCCGCGACGACGTC
>CAYXVP010000364.1:0-2107 GCA_964468305.1 uncultured Anaerolinea sp.
CCGACCCCGGCGACCGCGCCCGCGCACACGGCGCCCCCGCCGCGCGCGTTGCCCGGCGGGGGCCAGACGCGCCTGCATCGGCTCGTCGCGATCGTCGTCGACAGACCAGGTGTCCTGAACCGGGTCGCGAGCCTGATGCGGGCGAGGAACTTCAACATCGATTCGCTGGCCGTCAGCCGGACGGACCGGGCCGGCTTCTCGCGGATGACGATCAGCCTGCATGGCGACGACGTCGCGGTCGAGCAGGCGGCGAAGCAGCTCTACCGGCTCATTGACGTGCTGAAGGTCCAGGACGTCACCAGCGAACCCGCGGTCGAGCACGAGCTCGCGCTGGTCAAGATCCGGGTCACCGACGGGACCCGGGCGGACGTGCTGAAGCTCATCGAGCTCATGCGCGGCCGGGTCCTCGACGTCTCGACGGAGGCGGTCATCGCCGAGGTCAGCGGCTCGGAGACGGAGGTCGACAACTTCGTCGCGGGCGTCCGCGAGTTCGGGATCAAGGAGCTGGTTCGGACGGGGGCCGTGGTGATGGCCCGCGGCTCGGGCTCGATCGAGGAGGCAGTGAAGCGATGAACCCCGAGGTGATCGCATGACGGCGCGGATGTACTACGACAAGGACGTCGAGCCTGCGGCACTCGTGGGGCAGACCGTCGCGGTCATCGGCTATGGCTCGCAGGGTCACGCCCACGCCCAGAACCTGCGCGACTCCGGGGTCGACGTGATCGTCGGACTCGCGGAGGGTTCGAAGAGCCGGAAGCTGGCCGAGGAGGCCGGCTTCCGCGTCGAGTCCGTGGCCGACGCGGTGAAGGCGGCCGACGTCGTGATGCTGCTCGTCCCCGACACGGCTCAGAAGGCGGTCTACGACGCGGAGATCGCCCCGAACCTGCGGCCGGGCCAGATGCTGATGTTCGCCCACGGCTTCAACATCCGGTTCGAGCGGATCAGGCCGCCCGCGGCCATCGACGTCGGCATGGTCGCGCCGAAGGGGCCGGGCCACCTCCTCCGCAGCGTGTACGTCGCCGGCGGCGGTGTGCCGGCCCTGTTCGCGGTCGAGCAGGACCCCAGCGGGACCGCCCGCGCGCGCACCCTCGCCTACGCCCGCGCCCTCGGCGCCACCCGCGCGGGCGTCCTCGAGACGACGTTCAAGGAGGAAACTGAGACGGACCTGTTCGGCGAGCAGGCCCTCCTGTGCGGCGGCGTCTCGGCGCTCATCAAGGCCGCCTTCGAGACGCTCGTCGAGGCCGGCTACCAGCCGGAGCTCGCCTACTTCGAGACGATGCACGAGCTAAAGCTCATCGTCGACCTGATGTACCGCGGCGGCCTCAACTTCATGCGCTTCAGCGTCAGCGATACAGCCGAGTACGGCGACTACGTGTCCGGTCCGCGCGTCGCCGAGGGCGTCAAGGCGACCATGAAGGACGTGCTCGCCGACATCCAGAGCGGCGTCTTCGCCAATCGCTGGATCGCGGTCCAGGAGGCCGGCGGCGCCGAGTTTCAGGAGCTGCGAGCCCGCGACCGAAACCACCAGATCGAGAAGGTCGGCGCCGAGCTGCGCGCCCAGATGCCCTTCCTCAATCCCGTCGTCGTGCAGGCCGGCGAGGCCCAGGCAGCGGCGACCCAGGCTCCGTCCACGTCGAGGACGGCGGGTTGATGGCGCCCTCCGTCCGCTCCGTTCCGCGCCCTGCGGGCCCGCTCGCCCCGCCCGACCGTGTGCGTGTCTTCGACACGACGCTGCGGGATGGCGAGCAGGCCCCGGGCGCGGGACTCACCGCCGCCGAGAAGCTCGAGGTCGCGCGACAGCTCGCCCGGCTCAAGGTGGATGTCATCGAGGCCGGCTTCCCGGCCGCATCCAATGGCGACTTCGCCGCGGTCCAGCGAATCGCACGGGAGACTCGCGGCGGGATCGCGATCGCCGCGCTGGCGCGCTGTCGCGACGGCGACCCGCAGCGGGCGATCGAAGCGATCCGCGAGGCCGAGCGGCCGCACCTCCACGTCTTCATCGCGACGAGCGACATCCACCTCAAGCACAAGCTCCGGCTCTCGCGCGACGAGGCGCTCGCCGAGGCGATCCGGTGGGTTCGCTACGGGCGCGCGACGCTCGGCGACG
>CAYXVP010000365.1:0-2097 GCA_964468305.1 uncultured Anaerolinea sp.
GCAGCGCCGAACTGATGGCGGCGGAAGGCGGGCCACCGAACCGGGCAGCACTGCCCCCGGACCCGGACGCGTACGACTCGGCGCGCGCGGTCCAGGCGCGGGCACGCGGGCTTGCGGCGCCGTACATCCCCGGTGGCGAGGATCCAGACCTCGACGGCACGCGGCGTCGCGAACGACGCTACGCCCGACTCCTCATCGCCATGATCGTCGTCGTCGTGCTCGCCGGTTTCGTCCTCGGCATCGTGGCGCACCTTCTCGGCCTGTCCGGTCTCCTGGGCGGGTTCGATTGAGGGATCTGCCCTCGGCGGCGCTCGGCGAGGCGGCCTGGGACGCCGCCCACGAACGACTCGTGGAGTCGCTGCGCGACCTGATCCGGATCCCGTCGGTCAATCCGCCGGACCCGCCGGGCGGCGAGCTCGACGCCGCGCGCCACCTGGCCGGAGCGCTCGATGAAGCCGGCATCCCGGCGACCGTCCACGAGCCGGTCGCCGGCCGCGGCTCCGTGACCGCCCGGCTCCGCGGCGACGGGACGGGTGGCGAGCCGCTGCTCCTGCTCTCGCACCTCGATGTCGTCCCGGCCCCGCCGGAGCGCTGGACCCACGACCCGTTCGGCGCCGAGGTCGCCGACGGCTGGCTGTACGGCCGCGGCGCGGTCGACATGAAGGACCTCGTCGCGATGGAGCTCGAGGTCATGCGCCTCCTCGCCGCGGAGGCGCGCGCCGCCGGTCGAGATCCGGCGAGCGACCCGATCCCGGGCCTGACTCGGGACGTCCTCTTCGCCTCCACCGCCGACGAGGAGGCAGGCGGCTTCGCCGGCGCGGGGTGGCTGGCCATGGATCAGCCCGGGACGCTGCGAGCCGCAGCCGCGATCAACGAGGCCGGGGCCGTCGCGGTCTACGCCGGCGACCGGCGTCTGTACCCGATCCAGGTCGCCGAGAAGGGCACGACGGTCTACCGGCTGACGTTCCACGGCATCTGGGGCCATGGCTCCATGCCCCGCGCGGAGAACGCGGTGCTCCTCGCGGCCGAGGCGATCACCCGCCTCGTCGCCCCGCTGCCCCCGCGCCTGACCCCGGTGACCCGGGCGTTCTTCGACGGCGCGATCGCCGCGACAGATGGCGATGTCGCACGCCTCCTCACCGCCGTCCGCGACGGCGGTGACCGTGCCTCGCTCGTGGCGCTCGCCGACATGTGCCTGCCCGTCTACGGCCGCGTCGTCGCCGCCATGTTGCGCGACACGCTCTCGCCGAACGTGGTGCAGGGCGGCGTGAAGTTCAACGTGATCCCGGGCACGGCGACGCTCGAGATCGACGTGCGGCGCCTGCCCGGCTCGGACGAGTTGGCGTTCGAGGACACGATCCGGAGGCTGCTCGGGCCGGAGCTCGCCGAGCTGACCGACATCGAGCTCGTGATCGCCTCCGATCCGGTGGTCGCGCCCTACGAGGATCCGCAGGGCCTGTACCCGGTCCTTGCAGACGTGGTCCGGGCCCACGATCCCGAGGGCACGCCGCTGCCGATCATGGCCCCGTTCGGCACCGACGCCAAGCATCTGCTCGGGCTGGGCGTGCCTGTCTTCGGCTTCTCGCCCCTCCGCCAGCCGCCCGAGGAGACCTACCTCGAGCGCTGGCACGGCGTCGACGAGCGCGTCTCGTTGGTCGGTCTCCGGTGGGGCCTGCCCGTCCTCTACGATGCCGTCCGGAGGTTCTGCGGATGACGGTGGTGGATCGAACCTGGCGTCCCGCGCTGGTCGTGGGCCTGCTCGTCGCGGCCGCCGCGATCGCCGTGCCGGCCGTGGCCAAGACCGCCGACGTCGGGATCGTCGACCTGTCGTTCCAGCCGGCCACGATCACGGTCGAGGCGGGCGACACCGTCACCTGGACGGTCACCAAGGCCATCGGCGCGCAGCATTCGGTGACGTCCGGCAAGCCCGGCGACGCCGACGCCGGCAAGGTCTTCGACTCCGGCTTCACGCTCCAGAACAACGGCCAGTCGTTCGAGTTCAAGTTCGACACGCCCGGGACGTATGACTACTTCTGCCAGGTCCATCCGACGCTCATGCTCGGCCAGGTCATCGTGACGGCGGCAGGCGCGACGGCG
>CAYXVP010000366.1:0-2097 GCA_964468305.1 uncultured Anaerolinea sp.
TGCGGCGGCGCGGCAGCGCGATCGTCTCTCTCTTCGCGCGCCCGGGCGACGACGGCGCAGTTCGATCTCGATCGATCTGCACGGGCCACCAACCTGGTCGACGCGTTCCGTGTTCGCGACACCGTCCGGGAGGCGGCGCTGCGTGACCGCTGGCTGGTGCTGGTCGACGACGTCGTCACGACCGGGGCCACGCTCGCTGCCTGCGCCGCCGCGCTCAACCAGGCGGGCGCGCTGGCGGTGTCGGCCATCGCCGTCGCCCGGGAACGCTGAGCGATGCCGGCACGGTCGCCCCGTCGATCGGGCGGTAGGATGAAGTCCCAGCGGGGAGGTGGGTTTGCGGACGATCGTCAAGGGCAAGAACTACGAGGTGCCGGAGCCGGTCCGCGAGTACGCGCGACGCAAGCTCAGGCGCCTCGAGCGCCTCCTCGATGACCACTCGGACGCGACGGTCGAACTCTCGGTCGAGCAGCACCGGAGCGTCCAGGACTCCCACATCGTTGACATCACGCTGGTGATTCACGGCCAGGCGCTGCGCGGCTCCGCGGCGGCATCGACCCACCAGGCCGGGATCGACGCCGTCATCGACAAGGTCGAGCGTCGGGCGGTCACGTTCCGGGAGACGAGCCGCGTCCGGAAGTCGTCGGAGACGGTCCGGGGCGCCGGCGGAACCGCAGGGCTCGAGGGAGGGGACTCGGCGACGAGCGGTGGCGCGGGCGGCGGCAACGGCGGCGCGGACGACGGCGCGGGTCGCATCGTCAAGGTCAAGCGCTTCGCGATCGAGCCGATGTTCGAGGAGGACGCCGTCGCGCGAATGGAGGAGCTCGGCCATGCGTTCTTCGTGTTCGTGAACGCGGAGAACGAGCGCGTCTCGATCCTGTACCGGCGCCGCGAGGGCGACTACGGCCTGATCGAGCCGGTCGTCGGCGGGGGCTACACGAAGGGCGGGCCTATCCACCGCTCCGGCGCGCGCTGACGCGTCGGTGAGCCCGGCCGCCGCGACGAGTGACGCGCCGACGCGCCTCGGGATGCGCCGGTCGATCGCGGGTGTGAAGCCCGTCGACGCCCTCGGGCTCGTGGCGGTGCTCGTCATCGCCGCGCTGTTGCGATTCCCCGGCATCGCCGATCGGGGCCAATTCGACGCCGACCAGGGCCACGACATGCTCGTGCTCTCGGCCCTGACCCGCGCGGGTGAGGTGCCGCTGCTCGGTCCGAAGACGTCAGTCGGTGAGTTCCACCACGGCGCCTTCTACTACTTCCTGCTCGCACCCGCGGCCGCGGTCTCGAACGACGACCCGGTCGTGATCACCGACTGGCTGGCGCTCATCGGCGTCGCCGCGGTCGCGCTCACGTGGTGGCTCGCCCGGTCGATCGCGGGTCCGCTCGCGGGGTTCACGGCGGGCCTGATCCTCGCGGCCTCGCCCGCAGCGATCGACGAGTCGACGTTCATCTGGAACCCGAACCCGATCCCGCTCTTCGCCTCGCTCGCACTCGCGGCGGCGTGGCGCGGGCGCGAGACCGGCCACGCCCGCTGGTGGGCCCTCGCACTCGGCGCGGCGGGCGCGGTCGTGCAGCTCCACGTGCTGGGGCTGGTGTTCTTCAGCGCGATCCTCGTCGTCGCGCTGCTGGAGCTGCGACGAAACCAGGCTGCCTGGCGCGGCATCGTGGCGGGGCTGGCGATCGTCGTCCTGCTGTTCGTGCCGCTCGCGATCCACGAGCTGACGACCGGCTTCCTCGAGACCCGCCGCGTCGTGGACTACCTCGGGACCGGCGACGCCGCGAACCACGACGCGGCCGGGGCGCTTCTGCTCACGTTGCTGCGAATCGTCGGCTGGCCGATCGTCGGGCTCGTCACCGACGTGCCGGCCGCCGCGGCCCTGGTGCTCGCCGCGTTCGTCGGGCTCGTCGCCTGGCGGCTGCTCGACGCGCGCGGCCCGGAGCGAACCGCGCTCACGTGGCTCACCGGGCTCCTGACCTGGAGCACGATCGCGCTGGCGTTCGTCGCACCCGGCCTGCAGACGGTCGTCGCGGGCCTGCCGAACGACCACTACCACGCGTCGCTCGACCCCGTCGTGGCCATGTTCCTCGGCGTCTCGATGG
>CAYXVP010000367.1:0-2096 GCA_964468305.1 uncultured Anaerolinea sp.
CGCCGAACGTGGCGTGGTGCTGGGCGGCGAGGACCGTCGTCGGCACCAGGACCGCAACCTGCTTGCCGTCCTGCGTCGCCTTGAACGCGGCCCGGATCGCGACCTCGGTCTTGCCGTAGCCAACGTCGCCGACGACGAGGCGGTCCATCGGCCTGACGGCCTCCATGTCGTGCTTGACCTCGACCGCGGCGCGGAGCTGATCGACGGTCTCCTCGTACGGAAACGCGGCCTCCATCTCGGCCTGCCAGGGCGTATCGAACGGGTAGGCGTGGCCCGGGGCCTCGGCCCGGGCGGCGTACAGCGCGAGCAGCTCCTCGGCGAGATCGTCGACCGCCTTCCGGACGCGCTGCTTCGTGCGCAGCCACTCGGTCCCGCCCAGCTTCGACAGGCTCGGATGCTCGCCGCCCGAGTAGTGCGAGATCCGCCCGATCTGCTCGACCGGCACGAAGATCCGGTCGTGGCCTTGGAACGCGAGCTCCAGGAAGTCGCGCTCGTCGCCCTGGCCGGAGCTCCGTCTGAGCATCCGCTCGTAGCGGGCGATGCCGTGGTCGATGTGGACGACGGGGTCGCCCGCGGTCAGTCGCTCGAGGATGTCGCGCGGCACGACCCGCCGCATCGCCTTGGGCCGCCGGACGCGGACGCTGCCGAAGAGCTCGCGATCGGTGACGAAGACGATGCCGGCGGGTCCGCCGGCGAAGCCGCCGTTCAGGCTTCGATCGACGATCGAGATGGCGCCCCGTGGTGGCGCCTCGTCGATCACGTCCGTCACGCCCGCGCCGTGCCCGGCTTCCTCGAGGAGCTCCGCCAGGCGAGGCGCCTGGTCGGAGGCAATGACGATCCGCGGCTGCTCGTCGTCGCGTTGCCAGCGCTCGACCGCTTCCGCGACGCGGGCCCCGCGGCCCGGCGGGAGCTGCGGCTCACGCCAGCCGAAGATGTCGCCCGATGACTTGCCGCCACGCGCGATCGCGTCGGACGCCTCCGATTCCCAGGTCAGCTCGAGCGTCCGCGAACCGAGGAGGCGCCGCTTCCAGTCGCGCGCCGGGAGGAGCGTCGGGGGCCAGTCCTTCGGCAGCTCGCCGGCCGCGACCAGATCGTCGCGGCGCTCGTCCGCCTGGCGCCACAGGAACCCCGCCGCCTCACCGACGTCGCCCGGCTCGTCGAGCACGTAGAGCGTCTCGGGATCGAGGTGATCGAGGGCGGTCGAGGGGGCGAGGATCGGCGCCCAGATCTCGGCGGCGTCGCCGACGGCCGCGGCGCGGGTCTCGCGACCACCGCCGCCGACGAGCCGCTCGAGGTCCTGGGCCAGGCGGTCGGTGAGCCTACGGCTCGTCGGCCCCAGGCGCTCGCGGATCGCCTCCATTCCACCCGCGGGCACCAGGAACTCGGAGGCCGGCAGCAGCGCCACGCGGTCGACCTTGCCGATCGTGCGCTGGTCGGTTGGGTCGAAGGCGCGCAGCGAGTCGATCTCGTCGCCGAACGATTCCACGCGCACCGGCAGCTCGGCCGACGGCGGAAAGACGTCGACGATCCCGCCGCGGCGGGCGAACTCGCCTCGACCGGCGACCTCGAGGACGGGGGCGTAGCCGAGCTCGAGCAGCTCGCGCAGCAGCACGCTCTGGGCGACGCGCGCGCCGACGCGGAGGTCGAGTGGCTCGTTCGGCAGGTCGTCGGGCGCGATGGCGTGCTGGAGGAGCGCCTGCACGCTCGCCACCAGGATGCGCGCGCTGCCGCTTCGCCACGCGGACAGCGCCGCGACCCGTGCAGCCGTCTCGTCGGCGACCAGCTCGCTCCGTTCGTAGGCGAGGGCCGTACGCGGCTCCAGGACCGCCACCGCGGCCTGGTCGCCGACCCACGCGGCCAGCTCCTCCGCGACGCGATCGCCGATCTCCGAGTCGCGCGCAATCCAGCAGATGCGCTCACCCGCGTCGAGCGCGAGCGCGGCCGCGAGGAAGCTCTTGGCGCCGTGCGGGACCGACGTGACGCCGGCGTGGCGCCCGGCGTTCGAGGTCGGCGCCGCCGGCCCGAGCCGCTCGCGCAGGGTCTCGAACGGGCCGGTGCGGTCGAGCCGATCTTGGAGCGATTCCCCGGAGACAAAC
>CAYXVP010000368.1:0-2070 GCA_964468305.1 uncultured Anaerolinea sp.
AACGACCGCCCCGTGAAGATCCTGGACTTCGGCCTCGCCAAGCGCACGCAGAAGGAGGGCGAGTCGGCGCACTCCAACCTGCCGACCGCCGCGGGGACCGACCCCGGGATCGTCCTCGGCACGCGCGGCTACATCGCGCCGGAGCAGGTCAAGGCCAGGCCCGCCCACGCGCCCCGGGACCTCTTCGCCTTCGCCGCGATCGTCTACGCGAGGCCCTCGGCGCAACGCCGAACCTCGCTCCCGAGCCAGCCACCGACGACGAGCTTGAGTGGGTCCACGACCCGGCGTACATCGGCCTTGTCAAGGCGTTCTCTCGGGATCCGTTCGCGCCGTCGCGGGCGGGGATCGGCCCGGGCGACACGCCCGCGTTCGCGGGCATGCACGAGGCGTCGGCGGCGGTCGCCGGCGGTTCGCTGCGGGGGATCGAGGCGATCCTTCGCGGCGACGTCCTGCATGCCTTCCATCCCGGCGGTGGACTCCACCACGCCATGCCGGGCCGGGCCTCCGGCTTCTGCGTCTACGACGATCCGGCGCTTGCGATCGCGAGAGCGCGGCGCGATGGCCTGCGGGTGCTGTACATCGATCTCGACGTCCACCACGGCGACGGCGTCCAGGCGATTCACTGGTCCGACCCGGGCGTGATGACCGTGTCGATCCATGAGACCGGCCGAGCGCTGTTTCCCGGCACCGGCTTCCCCGATGAGCTGGGCGGCGCGGGCGCGGAGGGGACGAAGGTCAACCTGCCGCTCGATCCGTGGACCGGCGAGCTCGGCTGGCTGCCGGCGCTCCAGCTCGTCCTGCCCGCCCTCGCCGAGCGATTCGCGCCGGAGATCATCGTGTCCCAGCACGGCGCCGACGCCCACGCCTTCGACCCGCTCGCCCACCTGAACGTCACGACCACGGCGATGGGCCGGGCCGCGCGGCTCGTCGACTCGCTCGCACATGCGTACGCCGACGGGCGCTGGCTCGCCACTGGCGGCGGCGGCTACGACGTGTATCGGGTCGTACCGCGGGCCTGGGCGCACATATGGCTGGCGGCGAATCACGAGCCCGTTCCGGATGCGATCCCCGAGGCCTGGCGCGAACGCTGGGCCGACGCTGCCGAACGGCACGGCCAAACGCCGCTCCCGGTCACGTTCGACGATCTGCCGAACGCCGGCCTGCCGTACCGTGCCGCCGACGAGGCGGCCGATGCCCACGCTGGCCGCATCGCCGAGCAGGTCCTGGACCTCGTCGTGCGCAAGCTCGACGCTCAACGGTAACCGTCGAACATCTGATCGAAATCGGCTCGGCGGAGTAAACTCCTCCCCCCGTGACCGCGACCACCCGCCCACGTTCCGCGCGCCAGAACGGCCCGCGGGCGGCGACCAGGCAGGCGACCCCGACGGCCGACCCGCTGGCGCCGTTCTCGGCGCCGGTCCGCGCCTGGTTCGAGGCCGCGTTCGAGGCGCCGACGCCGGCGCAGGTAGGCGGCTGGACCGCGATCTCGACTGGCCGGCACACGCTCATCCACGCCCCGACCGGGAGTGGCAAGACCCTCGCCGCGTTCCTGTGGTGTCTTGACAGGCTGGCCCGCGATCCATCGCCGCCGCCCTCGCGAACGACGCCGGGCACCGTCCGCGTCCTGTACGTGTCGCCCCTGAAGGCGTTGACCTACGACGTCGAGCGCAACCTGCGGGCGCCGCTGCACGGGATCGCCCTCGCCGCCCAGCGACTGGGGGCGCCCGAGCCGCGGATCTCGATCGCCGGGCGAACGGGCGACACGCCGCAGGAGCAGCGCCGAGAGCTCGCCCGGCGGCCACCGGACATCCTGGTCACGACGCCGGAGAGCCTGTACCTGCTGCTCACCAGCGGCGCCCGGGACACGCTGCGCGGCGTCGAGACGGTCATCGTCGACGAGGTCCACGCGATCGCGGGGACGAAGCGCGGCGCTCATCTCGCCCTCTCGCTCGAGCGGTTGGAGCGGCTCCGCCCGGACGGCGCGAAGCCACTCCAGCGCATCGGGCTCTCGGCGACCCAGCGGCCCCTCGAGACGATCGCCCGCTTCCTCGGCGGCATCGGGCCAGGCCG
>CAYXVP010000369.1:0-2070 GCA_964468305.1 uncultured Anaerolinea sp.
GGAGGGGGCGAGGGACCGTGCCTTCGCGGGGGCGCGGGGGGGGCTGGCCGGCGCGGGGCGGGTGCTCGGGCCCGGGGTGGCCGGGATGGGCGCGCGCGGGGTCACGACCGATCCCACGGTGGCCAAGGTGTCGATCGTGGGCGCGGGCCTGCACAACGCCCCGGGCTACGCGGCGCGCATGTTCGGCACGCTCGCCGACGCGGGGGTGAACATCGAGATGATCTCGACCTCGGAGGTCCGGATCACGTGCGTCATCGAGGAGGGCCGGCTGGCGTCGGCGCTCGACGCCCTGCACGGTGCGTTCGAGCTCGAGAAGCCGGACCCGGTCGATGCCGAGGCGGCACTGCCGCGTGCCGGCTGACGCGATGACACTCCAGCCCAGCGAATACGCCGCGAGCTGGCTCGCCCGCTACGAGCGGTTCGACGTCGTCGGCTCGACCAATGACGTCGTCGCCGGCTGGCTGCGCGATAGCACACCCGAGGTCTGCGTCGCCGTCGCCGACGTGCAGTCCGCCGGCCGCGGCCGCGATGGCCGAACGTGGCAGGCCCCGCCCGGGTCTGCCCTCCTGTGCTCGGTCGGCTTCCGGCCGACGTGGCTGGCCGTCGGGCATCTCTGGCGGCTCGGCGCGATCGTGTCGCTGGCGATGGCCGAGGCGTGCGAGGTGGCTGGCGGCATGCGCAGCGGCGCGATCCACCTCAAGTGGCCCAACGACCTCGTGATCATCGACCACTCTACCGGCGAGGTTCGGAAGCTCGCCGGGGTGCTCGGCGAGACCGAGGGCATCGGGACGCCCGAAGCGGCGGCGGTCATCGGCGTTGGCGCGAACATCGTCTGGGCTCGTGACCGCTTCCCGGTGGATCTCGCCGGGTCGATGACGTCGCTCTCGGAGCTGGCGCCGGGACGGAACGTGGATCGGGAGGTGGCGATCCACGTCTTCCTGCAGCGCCTGGAGAAGCTGGTCGGCGCGCTGCGCGAGGGCGACTTCCCGGCCGAGGCGTGGAGCCGCCGGCAGCTGACCAACGGCATGATCGTGCTCCTCGATCAGCCCGACGGAACGGCCGAGCGAGTATTCGCCGAGGACGTCGACACCGAGACCGGGGCCCTTCTCGTTCGCGCGCCGGACGAAGCCGGCCGGAAGCCCGTCGTCGTGGGCGAGATTCGGCATCTCCGCGTCGGCGGCGTGGTCTAGGCGCGGGTGTAACGAAGTGGCGCGACGTGCATTGTGGAGTTCGGGCGCGGCGAAGGACGCCGTCCCCCGGATCGCCCATCTCGACCGAGATCGACCCCTGGTCGAGGCAGCGCAGCGTGATCCGGCCCGCTTCGATGCCCTGTATCGCAGGTACCTCGCCCGCGTGTATTCGTACGCGTACTACGAGCTCGGTGACCATCACGCCGCGGAGGACGCAACCGAGGCGACATTCGTCTCGGCCCTGACGAACCTCCAGCGGTTCGAGGAGCGCGCGCGTCCGTCGGACGGCGAGGGCGCCTCGACCTTCCGTGTCTGGCTGTTCCAGATCGCCCGCAACGAGGTCGCCGGGGAGCGCCGACGCGCGCGCCGCCGGCCGGTCGAGCCGATCGGCGAGACCGTCGTGGTCGACCCGGTCGACCTTGAGTCCGCGGCGGTCCGGCGCGACGAGGCGCGGGCAGCATGGCAGGCGCTTGGTCGCCTGCCCGGCGAGCGTCGCCAGGCCATGGTCCTGCGCTTCGTCGACGAGCTGTCGACCGCGGAGATCGCGGGCGTGCTCGGCCGATCCGAAGGTGCGGTCAGGGTGCTCATCCACCGCGCGCTCAAGAGCGTCGCAAAGGACATGGGCGTTTCGCAGCGGATCGACGACGGGCGCGGTTCCGCGTCGTGAGCCTCATCCGCCGGGACGGCGGTGAGATCGAGGCGCTCATCACCGATCGCTACCTCGACTCGCTGCTCGCCGTCCAGCCGTCGCCCTCGCTCGCGTTCGACGGCGGTCCGCTGGGCTCCGACCCCTCGCTCGGCGCCGCGGTCCGCGCCGTCTCCCGCCGCCTCGCCACGGACCTGCCCCGCTTCCACCCGTCGTTCCGCTTCGAGGAGCGCC
>CAYXVP010000370.1:0-2048 GCA_964468305.1 uncultured Anaerolinea sp.
GAGTCCGCATTCGTCGAGCAGCACCGGCAGTCCATCGTCCGCGTCATCGACGACTGGTGGGGCGGTCGCAAGGTGGACTTTCTGCTCCCGCGCCTGTGGCTCCAGCACTTCACCGGCACGTCCTGGCTGGCGGAGACCGCCGGGGGCGTGCTCGCCGGGTTCCTGATCGGCTTCCACTCGCCCGATCAACCGAACGTCGCCTACTGTCGCCTCATCGGGACGAATCCGAACCTGCGCCTGCGCGGCGTTGGCAGAGGGCTGTACGAGCACTTCTTCGACGACGCCCGGCGCGCCGGGCGGCACGAGGTTCGCGCGATCACCTGGCCCGGCAATCGGACCTCGATCGGATTCCACCAGGCGCTGGGCTTCGAGATTCTGGCTGGTCCGGGTAGCGAGAATCTCTATGGAGTCCCGGCCTTCCCTGCATACGATTTCGACCGCGAGGATCGGTCCATCCTGGTCCGCGCGATCTGAACACCGCTAGTCGAGGGTCTCGCCCACGAACGGCATGCCGTGGCGGGTCAGCGCCTCGACGCTCATCCGCAGCACGGCGGACTTCGCGCCGGCAACCTCGCGGACGTAGGCGGCCTCCTCGGCCGCGGTCATCGGCCGGCCGCGGACGGCGTCGCTGGGGCGGCCGACCTGGAGCCAGGCGAGGTGGTAGCGGTCCATCGAGCCCCACGCCGCCGCGAGCAGCTCGTCGCTGAGCTGGAGCCAGACCTTCAACGCCGCGTTGCTCGGGTTCAAGACGAGGCGGTCGCCCTCGTCGATCAGCCGGCGCGTGCTTCGGACAAGCTCCTCGCGGGTCACCGGCCGGAGGCCGTCCCGGTCGCGGGCGAGGACTCCGGCGCGGGTTCCGCCTCGGGCTGGCCGCGGATGAACGCCTCGCGGGCGGCTCGGGCGCGGAGCGTCCACGGGCCCGGGGTTCCCGAGCCGATCGCAGCACCGTCGTAGCGTGTCAGCGGCAGGACCCCGGCAACACTCGAGCACAGGAACGCCTCGTCGGCACCGGCCAGGTCCTCGGGCGTCAGCCAGCCCTCAACGGGGGAGAGCCCGCTGCGACCGGCCCATCCCAGCAGCCATGTACGTGTGGTCCCAGGCAGGATCGCGCATTCGAGCGCGGGCGTGGCGAGCTCGAGCGGACCCACATCCCGGCGTACGACGAAGACGTTCGCGCTCGTCGCCTCGGAGAGATGACCGTCGGTGGTCAGGAACAAGGCATCGTCCGCGCCGGCTCGACGGGCCTCGAGACGGGCGAAGACGTAGTCCGCCCGGCTCGTGGTCTTGAGGGCGGCCAGGGGGTTGGAAGGATCGCGCCGGACGGAGCTGGCGACGAGGTGCAGGCCGCGGCGGAGGTGGTCCTCCGGCGGCGGCGGCACGGGCCAGACCTGGATCACGGCGGTGGGAGCGACGTGCTCGAGCGGCAGGAGCCCGCGGGCGGCGACGCTGCCGCGGCTGACGGTGATCCGGATCGAGGCGTCACTATCCGGTCCGCCGAGCCCCTCGGCGTCGAGCAGCGGCGCGATGCCGGCGGCGATTCTCGCCTCCGTGTCCGGCGCCAGCCCGATGTCCAGGCCGCTCGCGGATCGGCGCAGCCGCTCCAGGTGTTCATCGAGCTCAGTGGGCCGGCCGCCACGGGCGCGCAACGTCTCGAACACGCCGTCACCGAGCTGGAACCCCCGATCGAACGCGGAGAGGTGGCGGGCATCGGCGGGCAGCAGTCGGCCGTCGACCCAGACGTGCCTGCCAGACAGATCGCTCATGCGACCTCGCGCGCGCCGATCGCGGTCAGGGGCCCGCGCGCCTTGGCGACCGTCTCGTCCCATTCCGCCGCGGGGTCGCTGCGCCAGGTGATGCCGCCGCCGACGTGGAGCGTCAGCCGCTCGCCATCGGCGACGTACGAGCGGATCAGGATGCTCGAGCCCATGGCGCCGTCGGGGCCGAGCCAGCCGGCGACGCCCGTATACGGGCCGCGCCGGACCGGCTCCAGGGTTTCGAGCAGCTGCATCGCCCGAATCTTGGGTGCGCCGGTGATCGAGCCGCCCGGG
>CAYXVP010000371.1:0-2024 GCA_964468305.1 uncultured Anaerolinea sp.
GGAGATTCCCGGGGTTCCCGCTCGGGCCTGCCTCGGGCGCACCCATGGCGCTCCCGCGCGAGACGTTGACGATGAGGCTGCCGCGGGGCCGTCCTGGCGAGCTGCCAGCGACTGGGCCATGGACCAGGACGGGCTCGATCGCCCCGCCCTGGGCGCCCACCCCCGGGACGAGGAATGGCAACCGCGGGGCGATTGCGCGGACAGCGCGCAGCTCGTCGGGCGCGGTCGCGCCGACCACGAGCCCGACCGTGTCGCCGCGGCCCCAGCCGGCCGCCTGCCGCGCGACGCGGGCCCACAGCGGCTCCGACGGCGCGGTGAGGACGCCGTCCTCGACCTGGTGGGAGGCCACGCGGAGCGACTGGAACTCGGAGGCGCCCGGATTCGACGTCCGGCAGAGCACGTAGGCGAAGCGATCGGGCCGGTCCAGGTAGCTCGCGAGTGCCTCCTCGCCGACGTACGGGTTGATCGTGACCGCGTCGAAACCGAGCGCGTCGAAGGACCCGACGGCCTGCCGCGCCGAGGTCGTGTCGATGTCGCCACGCTTGCCGTCCCCGACCACGGGCACGTCCGCGGGGATCCTCGCCCGGATCCGTTCCAGGGCGGCAAGCCCGGCGGACCCGAAGGCCTCGTAGAAGCTGAGGTTCGGCTTGACGGCCGTCGCGAAGGGCAGCGCCGCCTCGAGGACGACCTCGACGAACCGCTCCACCCCGGCGATGTCCGCGGAGAAGCCCCTCGGCAGCGCGGTCGGCACGGGATCGAGTCCGAGACACAGCACCGTGCCCGTCGCCGCGCTGCGGGCGGCGAGACGGTCGAGATAGCTCGTCCCCGACGTCGCGCTCACGGAGTGCTGGCTGGCGAGGACGGCGGCACGCTTGCGGCCGAGCTCGGCGTCGGCAGCGGCGGCAGCTCACCGGCGGGTATGAACCACTGCGGCCGCGACGGGGCGTCGAGGCCCGCCGAGATCGTCAGCGCGATCGGCTGGCCGACCGTCCAGCTCGGAGCGGTACCGGAGAGCGGGATCAACCACAGGTCGACGACGCCGTGGTCGAGCTTGAAGTACGCCACCGAGTCCTGCAGCGGCGACCAGACCGGGCTGAACGAGAGCTCGTCGTTCGTGAGCTTGAGGAGCTCGGTGCCGGTCCTCGCGTCGAGGATGACGACGTCCGTGCCGAAACTCGTGGTCTTCGTCGCAGCGATGTATCGCCCGTCGCGTGACCACGACGGCGCCGCGTAGCCACCGGTCGTCATCGCCGAGGTTCGCCCCGTCGCCGCCGTGTAGCGCATGATCTGGGGCGTCCCACGCGTGCCCTCGCGCGCGTTCCTGACGTAGAGCAGCACCTTGCCGTCGGGCGACCAGGCCGGGTCCTGGTGGCCGAGCGACTGGCTCTCGGGCTGATTGAGATTCGTGATCTTCTTCGTCTGCAGGTTGAGCAGCTTGACGACGATGTCGCTGCGCGTCGGGTTTGGCCCGTCCGTGATCAGCGCGGCCGACTTGCCATCCGGCGAGATGGCCGGCTCACGGATGAAGAACGACCACGTGTACGAGCCGTCCCTGATCTGGCCCTTGAGGACTTGCTGCGGGTCGCCCGAGCCATCGGCGGCGACCGTCATGAGGCTGGGCACCTGCAGGTTGTACATCCGGATCTCGCCGTTCGTCGGCCACTTTCCGCCGACCTCGACGGTGCGCACGAAATAGACGGTCGAGCCGTCCGGCGACCAGGCCGGCATCGAGTCGCGGCCGCTCGAGGTCAGTTGGTGGGCCTGGTCTCCCGACTGGACCCAGATGTTGCCGTCCTTCGCGTACAGCAGCGTGCCCGGGACCCGTGTCCGCGGGTCGACGATAACCACGTTCGACGGCGTCGCGGTGCGAACCGGACCGCTCGGGCCGCTCGGCCCCCTGGGGCCGCCGCCGGGAACCGTCGGCAGCGAGCCGCCGAGCAGCGCATAGCTCGCCGCGGCGACGATGACGAGCCCGACAGCCGAGAGCGCCGGCGCGACGGCGACGGAGAGGCGCGGGCCACTCG
>CAYXVP010000372.1:0-2023 GCA_964468305.1 uncultured Anaerolinea sp.
GTGAACTGGTTCCCGGGGTTGCCCCTGGTGTCTCCCCCCGGCTTTGTCGGAAGGAGCTGGTCCATAACCGGCCGCTGGGCGAGGGTGGAGATGAAGCGGCTGTAGATCAGGTCGATCCGGCCGTACTCGCCGCCCAGGAAGTCGTCGGTGATGAGCCGCGCCAGCGGCAGGACGTCGGCGAACGTCGGCTTGTCGCCGAACCCGGCGAAATGGGCCTCGATCGGGACGCGGGAGCGTCGCATCGCGTCGCGACCCTTGCGCCCGACGCTCACCACGGACAGGTCGCCGGCGTGCTCGGTGATCTCGCGCGAGACGAAGCGAATGGTGTTCGTATTGAGCGGGCCGGCCAGGCCGCGGTCCGTCGTGATGAGGACGAGCAGGCGCTTGGTGCCGGTCGGGTCGGCCAGGAGCGGGTGATCCTCCGCTCCGAGGACGGCGGCCACATCTGCGAGGACCTCGTCGATCTTCTCGCTGTAGGGGCGTGCGGCGAGCGTCGACTCCTGGGCGCGCCGCAATTTCGATGCGGCGACGAACTGCATCGCTCGGGTGATCTGCTTGATGTTCCGGGCGGCCGTGATTCGGCGCCGGATGTCGCGCTGGCTAGCCATCTGAGCCCTCGGGCCACGTCGGCGCTCGCGAACCGCCGATCGCGGCGTCGGGACGTTGCATCAGACGCGAGGGCGCAGGGCGGTCGTGCATCAGATGCACAAATCGAACCGCGAATGCCGGCTATCCGTCCCAATCGTGCAGGAGATGCCCGTCTCGGACCGTCTCGCGGCCTTGGGCGTTCCGGATCGTGCATCCGTTGCACGTCCCAGCCCCAAAGAGGCCGGGAACGCCCGGCCACCGTCACGGATGAGCATCTGCTGCACGGGGGCAGGCACAGCCCCATCACGGATGTGCATCTGCTGCACGGGGGCCGGGACGGCCCGGTCTCGGATGCGCATCGGGTGCACGGGGGCCGGGACGGCCCGGTCTCGGATGCGCATCGGATGCACGGCAGCCGTCGAAACGAGCGGGATCACGCCAGGAACGACTTCCTGAATTCGTCGACCGCCTCGGTCAGGGCGCTGGCGATCTCGTCGGAGAGCGCCTTCGACGCCGCGAGCTCGGCCAGCACCGTCGGCCGCTCGGACTCCAGGAACCGGTAATAGCCGGTCTCGAAGTCCTTGACCCGCGGCGTTGGTACGTCGTCGAGCTTGCCCGTGGTCGCTGCGTGCAGGATCGCGACCTGCTTCTCGACCGGGAGCGGCTGGAACTGGGGCTGCTTGGTCACCTCCGACAGCTTCTCGCCGCGGGTCAGCTGGTCCCGCGTCGCCTTGTCCAGGTCCGAGGCGAACTGGGCGAACGCGGCGAGGGCGCGGTACTGGGCGAGGTCGAGCTTGAGCGGGCCGGCGACCTTGCGCATGGCCTTCGTTTGCGCCGCCGAGCCGACGCGGGAGACCGAGATGCCGACGTTCAGCGCGGGTCGCTGGCCGGCGTTGAACAGGTCCGTCTCGAGGAAGATCTGGCCGTCGGTGATCGAGATCACGTTGGTCGGGATGTAGGCCGAGACGTCGCCCGCCTGCGTCTCGATGATCGGCAGTGCGGTCAGGGAACCGCCGCCGTTCTCCTCGTTCATGCGCGCGGCGCGCTCGAGGAGGCGGGAGTGGAGGTAGAAGACGTCGCCGGGGTACGCCTCGCGGCCGGGCGGGCGACGCAGGAGCAGGGCCATCTCGCGGTACGCCCAGGCGTGCTTCGACAGGTCGTCGTACACGTTCAAGGCATCCTTGACGAGCTTCCCGTCGACCTCGACGCCGTTCTCCATGACCTCCTCGCCGAACGCGGCGCCGGAGTACGGCGCGAGGTACTGGAGCGGGGCGGGGTCCTCGGCGCCGGCGACGACCACGATGGTGTGGGCCATCGCCCCGTACTTCTCGAGCGTGGCGACCGTTTGGGCGACGGTCGACAGCTTCGGCCCGATTGCGACGTAGATGCAGAAGAGTCCCTGGCCCTTCGGGTTGATGTTGGGGTCGATGGCGAC
>CAYXVP010000373.1:0-2013 GCA_964468305.1 uncultured Anaerolinea sp.
TGCCCTACATCCTGCCGAACTTCCCGGGCGTGCCGGTGTACGCCTCGACGCTGGCCCGCGGCCTCCTCGGGATCAAGATCAAGGAGCACAAGCTCTCCTCGAACCCGTTGCTGCCCCTGGATCCCGGCGACGAGCTCGAGATCGGGCCCTTCACCGCGATCCCGTTCCGGGTCGGCCACTCGATCCCGGACGCCATGGGCATCGCCCTGCGCACGCCCGTCGGCACGATCGTCCACACCGGCGACTTCAAGTTCGACCACACCCCGGTCGATGGCAAGCTGTCCGACTTCGCGGTCATCGCCCCCTCCGGCGCGGAGGGTGTGCTGTGCCTCCTCTCCGACTCGACCCGGGCCGAGGGCCCGGGCTACACCCCCCCCGAGCGCACCGTCGGCGAGGCGTTCCGCGAGATCATGGAGCCGCTCGACGGCCGCGTGATCGTCGCCACGTTCGCCAGCAACATCGCCCGCATCCAGCAGGTGCTCGACGCGGCCGCGACGTTCGGGCGCAAGGTGGCGGTCGTCGGCCGCTCGATGGAGCAGAACTTCCGCATCGCGGCCGACCTGGACTACCTGCGCTACGAGCCGGACCAGATCGTGGCCAAGGACCAGATCGGCAATGTCCCGAACGGGCAGCTCGTGGTGGCCACGACCGGCTCGCAGGGCGAGCCGATGTCCGGCCTGGCGCGGATGGCCAACCGGGACCACCGCTTCGTGGAGATCGAGCCGGGCGACACGGTGATCCTGAGCGCGAGCCCGATCCCGGGCAACGAGGAGTACGTCGCGCGGACGATCGACAACCTGTTCAAGGCCGGCGCGAACGTCATCTACCACGCCATCCGTCATGCCCACGTCTCGGGCCACGCGAGCCAGGAGGAGCTGAAGCTCATGCTCAACCTGACCCGCCCGAGGTACTTCATCCCGATCCACGGCGAGTTCCGGATGCAGGTCCATCACGGCCGTCTGGCGGTCGAGACGGGCGTCGCGCCGGAGAATGTGTTCATCATCGAGAACGGCACGCCGATCGAGTTCTGGGTCGACGGCACGGCTCGCCGCGGCCAACCGGTCTCCGCGGGCTACGTGTTCGTCGACGGGCTCTCGGTGGGCGAGGTCGGCGACGTCATCCTGCGCGACCGGCGCGCGCTCGCCAACGACGGCATGTTCATGATCGTCGTCACGGTCGACAAGCAGACCGGCTCCGTCGTGGGCAAGCCGGAGATCATCACCCGCGGCTTCGTCCACGGCGCCGAGGAGGACCGGATCATCGAGGAGGCCATCGCGCGCGTCCTCGAATCGGTGGAGAACCCGGGCGACCACCTGAGCGAGATCGCGCTGCTCAAGAGCCAGATCAAGGACGGCGTGTCGCGATTCCTGTTCGAGCAGACGAAGCGCCGGCCCATGGTTTTCCCGGTCGTGGTCGAGGTCTAGGTGGCGACGCGGCGGCGGCGCGCCGCACGACGGCGACGCAGCGGCTTCAGCCTCGGCGTGTTCCGGCTGCCGGAAGTCGGGGCCGACGTCGCGCGCTCGCTGGTGGGCATGACCCTGCTTGTGCTGGCGGCCGTGACGCTGATCGCGTTCCTGCCGGGCGAGGGCTCGGTCACGACATGGTTCCGGGACACCGTGGGACCGTGGTTCGGCAGCCTGCGCTGGCTGCTTCCGTTCCTCCTGCTCGCGACCGGCTGGTACATCGAGTGGGGGCCCGGCAAAGCGCCCGGGTCCGGCTGGGGTCTCACGCTTCTCGGCACCGCGATCGCCTATGGCGGGCTGCTCGGCGCCGCCTCTGTCCTGCGGCCGGCGGCGCCACCGATCGGTGCCGGCGGTGGCAAGGTCGGCACGTTCCTCGCGGACGGGCCGTCGCACTGGATCACGCCTGTCGGCGCGTTCATCCTCCTAGTCGCGATGGGCATCGCCGGGCTCCTCATCGCGTTCAACCTGCGGCTCAGCCAGCTCATGCGGCCGATGACCGGAACCGCCCGCTGGCTCGGCAGCTCCGCGGCCGACAGCCTCCGCCGGGGGC
>CAYXVP010000374.1:0-1997 GCA_964468305.1 uncultured Anaerolinea sp.
GGCGAGTGCCGCGAGCCGCTCGCGCGTCATGCGGCGGCGGGAGATGCCGCGCGGCGGCTGCGGATCGAGGATTTGGACACCGCCAACGATGTCGCCTCGACCCGGCTCGCGGAGGACGGCAAAGTCGCCCGCGAATGTCGCGATCGGCCGCTCGAGATCGAGCAGCAACTGGTCGTCGATGTCGGGGAGGCGCCGGACGCGCGCGTCGACCTGGTCCGTGCCGACGTGCAGTCGGAGGACCGCGCCCTGCTTCGCCGGCCGCGTTCGTTGTGCTGCGGGCCGCGCCTCGGCGACTCGAACGAGAAGGCGATCGGTCGCTCTGATGGCGCCACCCGTGGTCAAGACATCGCCGCGGTGGAGGGACTCGGCCGCGATCCCGGCGAGGTTCAGCGCCGTTCGGCCGCCGTCGTGGCGATCCCTCGGCGTGCCGTGGACCTGGACCTCCCGAACGCGGACAGACTCGCCGCCCGGCTCGCGTCTGAGCGTGTCGCCGGCTCGGATCGACCCGCCGCGGAGGCTGCCGGTGACGACCGCGCCACGTCCTCTTGCGCTGAACACCCGATCCACCGCGAGGCGAAGCGGCCCGCGGCCGACGGTTCGGTTGCCGAGCCCACCGGCGCGGTTGCCGGCTCCGCCCCACTTCGCCAGCACGTCCTCGTTGACCGCCCGAAGCGCTACGCGCAGGTCGGCGATGCCGGTTCCCGTCGCCGAGGACACGGGCAGAACCGGCGCACTCGCGAGGCGCGTGGACCGGAGCAGCTCGCGCACCGCATCGGTGACCCCATCGACCCTGGCGCCGTCCACCAGGTCGACCTTCGTCACGACGGCGACCCCGTCGCCGATCGCGAGCGCGTCGAGCAGCGCCAGGTGCTCGAGCGTCTGCGGCCGGGGCCCGTCGTCGGCGGCCACGACGAGGAGCGCCGCGTCGATCTCGCCGGCGCCGACGAGCATGTTGCCGATCAGCCGGTCGTGCCCGGGCACGTCCACGAAGTCGAGCTCGAGGCCGTCGTCGAAGGCCATGTGCGCGTAACCGACGTCGATGGTCATGCCCCGCGCCCGCTCCTCGGGCAGGCGGTCGGCATCGATCCCGGTCAGGGCGCGGAGGAGGCTCGTCTTGCCATGGTCGATGTGGCCCGCGGTGCCGATGACGACGGTCGCCACGAGCTAGCCGGCGAGCGCGGCGCGGATCGCCGGCGGCAGGATCGCGTCGTCAGCGGGCTCCACTGTTCGCAGGTCCAGGACGACGGCGCCGTCGACGATGCGGCCCACGATCGCCGGGGTGCCGGCGCGAAGCGTCGCGAGCAACCTGTCCGGCGAGCCCATGTCGATGGCGAGCGACCACGACGGCAAAGTCTGACCTGGAAGCGAGCCCCCGCCGATCGTTGACTCGGCGGGACTGGTCCTGACCAGCGGATTGGCGATCGCCCGGGCCAGTGCGCGTGCGCGACGTTCGAGGTCGGCCCGGGAGGTTACGATTTGGCGCCAGATCGGGATGTCGGCGGTCGCCGTGCCTGCGCGGTAGAGCCGCAGGGTCGCGGCCAATGCCGCCAGGATCACCTTGTCGGGGCGCATCGCCCGCGCCAGCGGATCCTTCCGCAGCCGTTCGACGAGGTCTCGACGTCCCGCGACGATCCCGGCCTGCGGCCCGCCGATCAGCTTGTCGCCGGAGAACGTGACGAGATCCGCGCCCGCCGCCAGCCGCTCGCCCGGCATCGGCTCGTGAGCGAGCCCGAAGCGTGTCGTGTCGAGCAGCGCCCCCGAGCCGAGGTCGTCCACGACAGTTGCCCCGTACCGGTGCGCGGCCGCCGCGAGCTCCGCGGCGGCCGGGGCCTCCACGAAGCCGGTCTGGGCAAAGTTCGAGGGATGGACCCGCAGCACCAGCCGTGCCCGACCCTCGGCGAGGACCGCCTCGAAGTCCCCGACGCGGGTGCGATTCGTCGTTCCAACCCCGACCCGGCGGGCCCCTGCCGGCCCGGCCACGTGGGGGATCCGCCCGC
>CAYXVP010000375.1:0-1985 GCA_964468305.1 uncultured Anaerolinea sp.
GCCTCCGCAGCGGGGCCCTCGTCGGTGCCGTCGACGAAGAGCCGGATCCGATGCCCGCGCTGCACCCCGAGCCCCAGGACGCCGATGATGCTCTTGGCCGTCACCGGCTCGCTGCCGGTCGTCAGGTTCGCGACGCGGATATCACTCTCGAACGTGCAGGCGGCTCGGACGAACGCGGCCGCGGGGCGGGCGTGCAGGCCCGAGGGGTTGTGGACCTGGAGCTCGAGCGACGTCGCCACGGTCGCCGAGTATACGAAGCGCCGATTCGGCGCCCGCCAATTCGGCGCCCGCCGTTTCGGTGCTCGCTTAGTCGTCGTCGATGATCCGGATGACCGGCTCGGGGTCCGCCTCGATGCCCGGGCCGTCCGCGTCGAGGCCGTCGATCGTCACCTCGACGAGAGGGCTGAAGCGCTCCATCGACGCTGGGTCCCGCGGCCACACGCGGGCGATCTTGGCGATGCCCTCCTGGCGCTCGGCCGGATCGGTGATCTCGCGGGCGGTGGCCGGCAGGTCGGCCTTGATGAGCTGCTTGAGGTGGAACGTAAGCCCGGGATTGGCCCGTAGGTTGTGCAGCCACGAACGCGTGCGCGGGCTCGGGATGCCGGAGATGTAGAGGCGGCCGTCGAAGCTGTGGAAGACGATCTCGATGCGGCGCGGCGCGGCGGTGCGCCGGCCGATCGTCGTGATGTCGATCGTGTGGCCGTGCCGCAGCACGCGGCGGATCGCCGCGATGAAGTCCGGATCTGTGTCCGGGGACGCGAGGTCGACGAGCTGGTTGTCAGGGGTCTGGGCGGTCGGCATGCGGTGGTTGGCTCCCGGGTTGGGGTCCGAGGTTGAGTTTCGGAGGTTGGGTCGTTGACTAAGCAACCATCATGGCACCCAATCGGCAGTCGGACAAGCCCTCCTCACGCACATGCCAATTGGCGCATAAGTGTTTGGCTCGGGCGGCTCGGCCGTGGGCCCGACGCCCAGGCGCCCAGGGCCCATCAGCACCCGATGCTGGGGCCTTCCCCGGCCACCTTCGTATGCGCCAATTGGCATACGAATACGGGGGGGTCCCGGCGACGACACATCGGGCGGCAGCGACGGATCGGGCGGCAGCGACGGATCGGGCAGCAACGACGGATCGGGCGGCGGCAACGGATCCGGTGCCGGCCCCGAAAGTGACTTAAACGCGCTTCCCCTGCGCCCGCATCGACGCCTTGTACGCCCGCTTGCCGGCCTGGTACGAGGCGAGCGCCTCGGCGGAGTCGACGTCGCCGAGGGTTGGATGCCTCGGCAGGACGGCGTCGAGCCCCGGGAGCTTGACGTCGTAGCGCTTCGCCAGCACCGACAGCACGGTGCGCGCCTTCATCTCGCCGAAGCCAGGCAGCTCGAGCAGGCGCGCCTGCAGGTCGCGGCCATCCTTCGCCTCCCGCCAGATTCGCGACGCGTCGCCGCCGTAGCGCTCGACGATGAAGCGGCTGAGCGCCTGCACCTTGCCGGCCATCGAGCCGGGGAAGCGGTGGATCGCCGGCCGCTCCCGGAAGATCCTGTCCAGGTCGGCGGGGTCGGTGGCGGCGATCGTCCGGGCATCGAACCGGCCCAGGCGCCGACGCAGCTCCCACGGCCCGGAGAACGCCTTCTGGACCGTCACCTGCTGGTCGAGGGCGAAGCCGACGAGCAGCGCCAGTGGGTCCGCCGCGAGGAGCTCGTCGGCTTCATCGTTGCCGGTGTACGGGAGTCGAGCTGGCATCGCGTGGCGCCTCCGTGCGCGGGCCCGGCGTGCGCTGGCCGGGAGGCCGGAATGGTATCGCCTGCAACGCCGTTGTTATGGGCGGGGCTTGCCCGGAGGCGTACGATTCCGGGCAACGGAGGTCTGCTCGAATGACGGATCGACGCCGCTCCGCGGCTCCCGAGCCCGGACGCAGGAGCGGGATCCCCGGGGTCCCCAACCAGGCGAGCACCGCGGACCCATCACGTGGGCCCAACAACCTCGCCCACCC
>CAYXVP010000376.1:0-1983 GCA_964468305.1 uncultured Anaerolinea sp.
GTCTGGCGGGGCCCGAAGACCCGGCCCGAGCTCGGCGGAAGGTTCGGTGGCGGGATTCGGGGGGGGCGGGAGGAGGCGTCGAAGCTCCGTTCGTCCGACGACGAGTCCGGGGGGGGCGGCAGCACATCGTCCTGACGATCGTCAGGACAGCCGGCTACCCGGCGAGGCCCGCCAGTCGGACTCCGGCGAGGAATGTGCGGTAGGCCTCGATCGGATCGTCCGTCGTCACTCGCACGCCGCGATCGCCGAAGCGCTCCATACCCGGGACGATCGCCGCGTAGTCGGCCTGCCCGGCGTTCGCATACTCGGCCTCGAGGACGATCGGCCGGCCGACATCGAACGGCCGCATCTCCCCCGCCGCCGCTCGCTCGACGGCTCGCTTCGCGCCGGCGCGCACCCGCTCCCGGGCCACGCTCGGGTGGACCGACGCCGCCGCCCGCCGGCTCACCGCGGTCTTGACGATCACCCGCTCCGCCCACGGGAACCAGGCCTCGGTCTCGAGCGCGACCTGGTCGTCGCCGCAGACGAGCCCGACGGGGACGGCCCAGGCCCCCAGCGCGAGGGCGTTGATGCCCGCCTCGCCGACGGGCCTGCCCTGGAGCGTCGTGAGGGTCGGCGCCCCGCTGTAGGTATGCGCGATCGTGCCCGTCGGATGCCCCGCCCGGGCGTGGTAGCCGACGAACAGCGCGACGGCGAACCCGCCATCCGGCCCGGCGCCCGCGACCATGGACCACGGCTTCTGGCCCTGCAGGAGCACCGCCCGCGGGTCGAGGTCCGGCGGCGTCAGGTTGAACATCCCGCCGTGGCTGTCGTTGACCAGGATCTCGGTTGCGCCGCCGTCGATCGCGCCCTCGATCGCGGCGTTTGCCTCGCCGACCATGAGGGCCACCGCCGCGTCGTAGCCGGGATCGCCGCGGTCGGTCGGACGGTCATGGCTGATGCCGGCGATGCCCTCCATGTCGACGCTGACGTAGACCTTCACGCGACCGCCGCGACCTCCCGTAACTGTTCCGCGAGCGCGTCCGGATCCGTGACCGGGAGCCGGCACGCGAAGCCCCGACACACGTAGGCGGTCGGCCGGTTCTTGAGCATGATCCGATCCGCCAGGAGCGGAACGACGCTCTCGACGCTCTCGCCGCTCTCGCCGGCCTCGGCCCGGAGAGCGATGACGCGATTCGGCGCGTAGCCGCCGGCCGCGACCGAGAGCAGGTCGTTCGTCGCCGCGTCGGACGTCTCGCCGACGATCGCCACCTCCGCGACGGGCGCGAGGGCGAAGTCGGTCGCCTGGAGCCACTGCGCGAACGCGGTCGGGTAGCGGACCGTGTACGGCGTCGCCGTCGCGAGGGCCCGTTCCGCCGCTTCGCGGTAACGCGATTCGCCGGTGAATGCGGCGAGTCGGAGCAGGACGAGGGTCGCCATCGCACCGCCGGAGGGCGTGGCGTTGTCCTGGATGTCCTTCGGCCGCGTGACCAGCCGCTCATGATCGGTCGCCGTGTCGAAGAAGCCGCCGGCCGGATCCACGAAGCGGTCGAGGATGGCGTCCGCAAGGGCACGGGCCGTCCCGAACCAGCGCTCCTCGAACGTCGCCTCGTACAGGGCGAGCAGCCCCTCGGCGAGATCGGCGTAGTCCTCGAGCACGCCCTGGCCCGATGCGCGCCCGTCCTTCCACGACCGGCCGAGGCGGCCGTCCGAGTCGAGCAGGCCACCGAGGATCGCCCCCGCCGCGCGCTCGGCCGCGGCACGATAGCGAGTCGAGTCGTCCTGGCCGTCGCTGGCGAACGCCAGCAGTCGCGCGGCATCGGCGAGAGCGCCGATCGCGAGGCCGTTCCAGGCGGCCAGGGCCTTGTCGTCACGGGCCGGCTGGGTGCGCCGCCTCCGGCCGTCGAGGAGTCGCGCTCGTGCCCGCGCGAGCCCGGCCCCGATCCCCACCCCCGGGATTCCGTAAAGCTTGGCCACCCCCCCCCTCGGGCGGGCCCGGGCCCG
>CAYXVP010000377.1:0-1980 GCA_964468305.1 uncultured Anaerolinea sp.
CCTGGCGCTGCACGCCCTCGATCAGCTTCCCCAGCTCTGGCGGGGAGATCGGCAGGTCGGCCTTCGGCCGCTGCTGGTCGACGACGGTCGTGAAGCCCTTGACCAGCTCGCCCGCGATGCCGATGACGACCTGCTCCGGTCGGAAGCCGGCCATCTCCTCGGCTTCCTGCAGCGCGACCGAGCAGTTGTCGACCACCGCCGAGATGTCGGCGACGGTGCCCGACTGCATGTGCGCCAGGCCTTGCCGCTTCCGACCGACGCCGCGCACGACCCCGACGCCGTCGTCGATCTCGAAGACGAGCGCCTTGGCGAACTCGGTCCCGACGTCGAGCGCGGTGCACGCGGTGAGGCCCTCGGCCTCCTGGTCCCTGGTCAAGAAGCGGCGCAGGACGGTCATCGGTTCCTACGCGAGCGCGTCGCGGACCGAGGCTCGGATCGCCTCGAGCGCCGGCCTGACGCCGTCGCGCTTCGTCCCCCGGCCCTGGGCCATCTCCGGCCGCCCGCCGCCTTTGCCCTCGATGGAGCCGACCGCGATCCTGACGAGCTCCCCGGCGGACAGACCCTTCGCGACGGCGGTCTCGTCGGCGGTCACGAAGATCTGCGGCTCGTCGGCGTCGAGCGCGAGCGCCACGACGTTCGCGCCGAGTGCGGAGCGAAGGTCCTTCGCATAGCCCTTCATCGCGTCGGAAGACTCGAACGGCGCGGCGACCGTGACGAGCGAGACGCCATCGAACGACTCGACGCTGTCACGCAGGTCGCCGGGCCGCGGCACGCCGCTCGCTCCCCCACCCTCGCGCAGCTTGCGCCGCGCGTCTTTCAGCTCCCCCTGCAGCGCGGCGATGCGCTCCGGCAGGGCCTCGGCAGAGGTCGCGCCGGCGGCCCCGACCGCCGCGTCGAGCTGGTCAAGGCGCGCGCGCAGGTAGGCGTCAGCGCTCGCTCCGGTGAGGGCTTCGATGCGCCGCACCCCGGAGCCGATGCTCCGCTCGCCGGTGATGACGAAGCTCCCGACCTGCCCTGTCGCGCGACAGTGGGTGCCGCCGCACAGCTCGAGGCTGTAGCCCTCGACCCGGACGGTTCGCACCGTCTCCCCGTATTTCTCGTCAAAGAACGCGTCGGCGCCACGCTCGATCGCCTCGGCCATCGCCAGGTATTCGACGGTGACGGGCCGGTCCTCGCGAACGATGCGCCGGACCTCATCCTCGATCGCCCGCTTCTCGGCGTGGGTCAGGGCTCGCTCGAATGGGAAGTCGAAGCGGAGGTAGTCGGGCGTCACGAGCGAGCCGGCCTGCTTGGCGCCCTCGCCGACGACGTTGCGCAGGGCCCGATGCAGCAGGTGCGTGCCAGTGTGGTTGCGCAGCGTGTGCGCCCGCCGCTCCGCATCCACCTCGGCCGAGACATTGTCGCCGACGGCGAGGCGGCCCCGAAGCATCCCGCGATGGACGATCAGCCCGGCCGCCTGCGTGCCGGCGACGCGTTGCGTGTCCGCCACCTCGAAGACGACATCGGTGCCGAGGCGCAGGACGCCCCGGTCGCCGATCTGACCACCACCCTCGGGGTAGAAAGGAGAACGGGCGAGCACGATCTCCGCGGTCGCCCCTGCTTCCGTGCGCAGCTCCTCGTCGCCCTTCGCCTCGAGGTCGTCGTACTCGATGCCGTCGCGCAGGATGGCGACGACCTTCGCCTCGGCGGTCGTGGTCTCGTAGCCGACGAACGTCGTGTCGCCGGAGCGCCCGCGGATGGATTCGTACAGCGCGGCCTGGTCCGCGGCGCGGGCGAGGTCGGCCTTCTTGCCCGACCGGCTGCGCGTCCGCTGTTCGTCGAGCGCCGCATCGAACCCGGCGCGGTCGACCGCGACGCCGTATTCGGCCGCGAGCTCGACCGTCAGGTCGATCGGGAAGCCGTCCGTGTCATGGAGCTTGAACGAGACGGTGCCGGGCAGGATGAGCGTTTTGAATCCCTGAGCCCGCTTGAAACCTCCCA
>CAYXVP010000378.1:0-1975 GCA_964468305.1 uncultured Anaerolinea sp.
GTAGCGCGCGACCCCGGTCACCGTTCCGCCGGTCCCGACACTGGCCACGAAGTGGGTGATCCGGCCATCGGTCTGGTCCCAGATCTCGGGCCCGGTCGTCGCCTCGTGGGCGCTCGGGTTCTCCAGGTTCCAGTACTGGTCCGGCTTGAACGCGCCGGGGATATCGCGCGCGAGGCGGGCGGCGACGGAGTAGTAGCTCTCCGGCGATTCGGGAACGACGTTCGTCGGGCAGAGGACGACCTCCGCGCCGTAGGCACGCAGCAGCGCCTGCTTCTCGACCGATTGCTTGTCGGCCATGACGAAAATGCAGCGGTAGCCCTTCAGCCCCGCGGCGATGGCCAGCCCATGCCCGGTGTTGCCGGACGTCGGCTCGATGATGGTGCCGCCCGGCTTGAGAAGCCCCGCCCGTTCTGCGGCCTCGATCATCGGCAGCCCGATGCGGTCCTTGACCGAGCCGCCCGGGTTGAGCGTCTCGAGCTTGGCAAGGATCAACGGCTGGGCGTCGAGGGGCCCGAGGTCCCGTTCCGGGATCCGGGTCAGGCGAACGAGGGGCGTGTTGCCGACGAGGTCGAGGATGGACTCGGCGTAGTGCACGTCGACCGGAGGATACGTCCCGGAGCCTTCCTTCGGGACGATCCCGCCACCCGACGGATCGCCTCAGTGTTCGGCACTCGGCGCCCTGCACAATGGCTCCGTGCACCCGTTGGCCGTCGCCGCCGCCCTCTTCGCCGCGGCGATCCATGCCTGGTTCTTCGTGCTCGAGAGCCTCTGGTTCATGCGGCCGTCGGTCTTCGGCCGGTTCGGCATCGCGTCGGTGGAGCAGGCGCGGGTCGTTCGCTCGTTCGCGTACAACCAGGGCTTCTACAACCTGTTCCTCGCGGCGGGCGTGGTCATCGGGGTCGCACTGGCCTCCGCCGGCGACGCGGTGGCCGGGCGAGCGGTCGTGCTGTTCGCCTGTGGCTCGATGATCGCGGCCGGCGTCGTCCTCATGACGCACAACGGTTCGTTCGCGCGGGCGGCCGCGATCCAGGCGGTCCCGCCGCTCATTGCGATCGTTGCGCAGGTGGTGCTCGGTTAGATCTCGGTCGAGTCGTGCTCGAGCTGCCCCGGCCCGAGCAGCAACCACGTGAGGCGATGCCGCAGGCGTCGTTGGCGGTTCGGCGGATCGACCGTTCGCGGGTAGAGCTCCTCGACCGCCGGTCCGAGGCGAGCGGCAAGCGCCTCGGAGGCGAGCTTCGCGAGCGCCAGCTCCTGACGGCCCCCCGGCTCCGGCGGCATGCCGTCCCAGGCCTCGCCGATCAGCTCGCGGGCAGACGTGACCGGTAGCACGCGCGACCCCATCCGCCGGCCGATGTAGAGCTCGTCCGTGCCGGCGATCGCCAGCGGCACGATCGGCGCGCCGGTTCGGATGGCGAGGAGCGCCGCGCCCGGGCGGAAGGGTCCCACGCGCCCCGGCGGCCCGTTGACGGTGCCCTCCGGCATCTGCACGAACACGGCACCCGCCTCCACGACGGCGCGCGCCGACCGGACGTGGCTCTCGACGCCGAGGCCGCCGCGCCAGACGGGCAAGAGGCCGCCGAGTCGATGGACCAACGACTCTCGCCAGCGCGAGGTGAACGTCGACGGTCCGCTCCCGAGAAACCAGCAGCGCGGCTCCGCCGGCAGCGCGTGCATGACCACGAACGGGTCCATCCAGCCGCGGTGCGCGGCTGCGACGAGCAGGTAGCCGCCCTTTGGCAGGTGCTCCTGGCCGGAGGTCTCGATCCGAAAGCGGAACAGCCCGAACAGCACGAACCGGGCAAGGAGGCGAATCGAACGGTAGAACCATGACGCGCGCGCCTCGGGCCGGCGTCCCAGCCAGTCGAGACCCTCGCGAGCGCCGCCGCGCGCGGCGGCGAGGGCTTCGGGCCGGAGCCGTGCCCGCGGTCGCTTCCTGGACGGAGCAAGTTTTCGTTTTATCTAACTTTTGTTCTAA
>CAYXVP010000379.1:0-1967 GCA_964468305.1 uncultured Anaerolinea sp.
CGACAGCGAGACGAGGTTGTTGGCGACGTTGCCGTAGTGGCCGGGCATCTGGCGCCCGCCCGATGACGGATCGATCGCCTTCGCGTACTGCGCGGTCAGAATGTCGCGGGCCTGCATGCCGAACGTCAGGCACGTCGCGATCGAGCGGTAGAACGGGGCGATCCAGTCCTTGCGCCTCTCCAGCGGCCAGGCGATCGCCGCCTGCGCCCCCTCGTGGCCCTGGCCGCTGATCACGAACGGGATCCGGCCGGCGCGGTTGAGCACCCACATCCGCTCGTCCACTGCGCGCGCGGTCGCGATCACGCGGTACATCGCGATGAGGTCGTCGTCGGTGAGGCCCACCGAGGCCGCGAGGTCGGAGGTCCGCGGCCTGGTGGATGCCATCAGCAGGATGCGGGCGCGCTCAGACGGTCGCGGAGCAAGGCGGTCGTGAGCACGTCCGCGCGCGCACTTGGACGTGCGCAAGCGGGCGCGCGGAGCGACCAACGCGGCGCCGGGACCGGATCAGCGCACCCCGCCATCAGAAGTTGATCGAACGCCCGTCGACGGCGAGTGCCGCCTGGCCGATGACCTCCGAGAGGGTTGGATGCGGGTGGGTCGACCTGCCGACCTCCCATGGCGTCGCCTCGAGCGAGAACGCGAGCGTCGCCTCGGCGATGAGGTCCGTCGCGTGCGGGCCGATGACGTGGACGCCCAGCGTGTCGCCCGTCTCGGGGTTGCCGAGGACCTTGGCGAAGCCCTCGTACTCGCCGCCGATGATCGCCTTGGCAATGGCCTGGAAGGGGACCTTGCCGATCTTGTACGGCAGCCCTCGCTCCTGCGCCTGCTGCTCGGTCAGGCCGACGGACGCGATCTCGGGCCGGCAGTACGTCGCCCGGGGCTGCTCGGTGTAGTCCATCGGGTGGGTGTCCCTGTCGCCGGCGATCGTGTGCGCCGCGAGGATGCCCTCGTGACCCGCCGTGTGCGCCAGCATCAGACCGCCGACGGCGTCACCGATGGCGTACAGGTGCGGCTCGCGCGTCCGCATCGTCCGCAGGTCGACCTTCACGAAGCCCTTCTCGATCTCGGCCTTCGTGGTCTCGAGGCCCACGCCCTCGACGTTCGGGGCGCGGCCCGTCGCGACGACGAGCATCTCCGCCGAGAGCTTGGCGGTGTCCCTGCCCTCGGGACCGACCGTGAGCGACACGCCGGTCTTCGAGGCCTTCACCGCCTTGGGCTCGAACCGGGCGCTGGTCATCACGGTCATGCCCCGACGGATGAAGCTACGCTCCAGGGCCTGGCTGACCTCACGATCCTCGAGCGGAACGAGCGCGGGGAGGTACTCGAGCAGCGTCGTCTTCACGCCCAGGTCGTGGTACATCGAGGCGAACTCGACGCCGACCGCTCCGGCGCCGATCACGATCACGTCCTTCGGCAGCGGGGCGCCGGTGAGGATGTCGTCCGAGGTGACGATGCGCTTGCCGTCGGGCTCGAGGCCGGGCAGGGATTTGACGCGCGAGCCGGTGGCGAGGATGACGTCGGTGCCGCTGAGGACCCGTTCGCCACCAGGGTTGTCGGCGTCTGGCTCCATCTGCACGACGACCTTCGTCGGCCCGTCGAGGCGGCCCTTCCCCTGGATCCAGGTCACGTTGTTCTTGTCGACCAGGCTCTTGAGCCCGGTCCAAAGGCGCTTGACGACCTGGTCGCGGCGGACGGTCATCGCGGCGTAGTCGATCACCGGGTCATCGACAGCGATCCCGAACTCCCTGGCGCGCCGGATTCGCTCGACGAACGCGGCCGATTCGAGCAGCGCCTTGGTCGGGATGCAACCGATGTGGAGACACGTCCCGCCGACCTTGCCCTGGTCGACGAGTGCGACCTTCAGGCCCAGCTGGGCCGCCCGGAATGCCGCTGTATATCCGCCTGTGCCGGCGCCGAGGACGACGAGGTCGAAGTCGTTGGAGGAGCCGACGGCCATCGGCGGGGAT
>CAYXVP010000380.1:0-1957 GCA_964468305.1 uncultured Anaerolinea sp.
AGCCGGGGGCCGTCGTCCTGGTCGTCGGGCCGTCCGGCGCGGGCAAGAGCACCCTGGCGCGAGCCGTCGCGGGTCTTCTGCCCGGACAGTTCCCGGGGGAGTGGCAGGGGTCATTCCGGGTCGGGGACGCGGACGTCGCGGCTGGTGAGGGACCAGACGAGTCGGGTCTGGATCGCGGAGCGCGTCCGACGACAGCCGGCCTGGGCGCCGGCATCGTCCTCCAGGATCCGGCGAGCCAGCTCGTCATGGAGCGCGTCGGCGATGACGTCGCGTTCGGGCTCGAGAACCTCGCCTGGGCGCGGGCGGCGATGCGGGAGCGCGTGCCCGAGGCCCTCGCCGGGGTCGGTCTCCGGGGCTTCGACGACCGGCGCTCGAACCGTCTGTCCGGCGGCGAGCAGCAGCGCGTCGCCATCGCCGGGGTTCTTGCGCCGGGACCCGGAGTGCTCGTGCTCGACGAACCGACGGCGCACCTCGACCCCGCCGGCGCGGAGGCGGTCTTCCGCGTCCTCCGAGCGATCCGCGAGCGAGACGCGGCCACGATCATGCTGGTCGAGCATCGGGCGGAGCTCGCGTGGCCCTTCGCGGACCTCGTCCTGGCGCTCGACGACGACGGCCGGCCGATCGCGGTGGGGCCGCCGCAGCGCGTCCTCAAGCGATCGGTGAGCAGGCTCGAGAGCGCTGGCATTTGGCTCCCCGACGGCGCCGGAAGCGCGTCTGCGCGGATCCGCGAAAGCGCGGCGGTGCGGCAGGCTCCAACGGGCGAGCCGGTCCTCGAGATCGACGAGCTCAGGTTCGCGTTCATGCCGGGCGCACCGGTGCTCCGCTCCGTGGACGTGGTGATCCGGGCGGGCGAGCGAGTGGCCCTCGTTGGGCGCAACGGGACCGGCAAGACGACGCTGCTGCGGCTCGCGCTCGGATTGCATGCGCCCGCCGCCGGGCGCGTCCTGCTCGGCGGTCGCGACCCCCGCCGGCTGCCCGCGACCGATCTCGCCCGGCTTGCCGGCTTCGTCACCCAGGATCCGGAGCTGGGGTTCCTCGGCGAGTCGGTGCGGGAGGAGGTCGAGCTGGGCCTCGAGCCGGGACAGCTGCCCTTCGCTCACGAGCTCGCCGAGCGGCTTCGCCTGCCGCTGGAACAGTTCGGCGAGCGGAGCCCGTACCGGCTCTCGGGCGGCGAGCAGCGCCGGCTCTCGCTCGTGACCGCGCTGGCCCGACGGCCGCCCCTGCTTGCCCTCGACGAGCCGACCTACGGCCAGGACCGACGCGGCCACGAGGTCCTGGTCGGGGCCCTCGACGAGCTCGTCGGGGAGGGCAGCGCGATGCTCGCGGCGACACACGACGAGCGATTCGTGCGCGACGCGGCGGACCGGCGTGTCGAGCTGGCCGACGGGTGGGTCCTCGCCGACGAGCCCCTCGCTCGTGGCGCCGGCGTCGGGGCCGTCGAGTGAGCGTCGCGGCGTTTCTTGCCCCGGAGCTCGATGCGGCCCAACGCCAGAGCGTCCTCGGGCGCGTCGATCCGCTCCTGAAGCTCGGCATCGCGCTCGTCTGGCTCATCGGGCTCGGCTTCACCCTCGACGTCCGGCCGCCGCTGATCCTCGTCGTCGTGGCACTCGTCGCGGGCCTCCAGCTCGGCGCGATCCCGCCTGCGACGCTGGGCCGCCGGCTCGCGCCGCTGGCCCTGGCGGCGGGCGTGATCGCCGCCCCGACCCTGCCGTTCTCGCCCCCCAACCCCTGAGTCCGCGCGCTTGGGCGGATCCCAGCCGTGTTTCCGGTTGTCCTGATTGCTGCTTGGCCCTCCCAGGTTTGGGGACGTCATTCCCGCCCCCCCGACGCTCCGGAGAAGATCAGGCTTGCCGTATTGCCATTCCAGAATCTCACTGGCCAACCGGCTCAGGATTTTGTCAGCGACGGATTCACCGAGGAAATGATCACGCAGCTCGGCGGCCTCGAGCACGACCAT
>CAYXVP010000381.1:0-1951 GCA_964468305.1 uncultured Anaerolinea sp.
ACACCGCCTCGTCGCGCAACTTCATCGGCGACGACGCGCTCGGCAGCGGGCGGCGCATCGAGATCGAGGTCCGGCCCGTGCAGGGCGCGTACATGCTCGGCGAGGAGACCGTTCTGCTGAAGGCGCTCGATGGCAAGCGCGGCCAGCCTGAGCAGCGGCCACCCCATCCGGCGACCAGGGGCTACCGCAACGCCCCGACCGTGATCCAGAACGTGCAGACCCTCTCCACCGTGCCCTGGATCCTGCGCAACGGGGCGAAGGCCTTTGCCGCGATCGGCACCGGCGACGCCCCGGGCACGATCCTCGTCGACGTCCGCGGCGCGGGCCGCAGCGGCGTCGCCGAGATCCCGTTCGGGACGGCGCTCCGCGATGTCGTCGCCCTCGGCGGCGCGCCCCGCGCGCCCCACAGGGTCAAGGCCGTCGTCGTCGGCGGACCGACGGGCGGCATCCTGCCCGCCAGCGCCCTGGGAACGCCGTACACGTTCGAGGCCCTGCGCTCGGCCGGGGCACACGTCGGCTCGGGCTCGGTGATCGTCGCCGACGACCGCGCCTGCGTCGTCGACCTCGCCCGGCTGCTGACCCGCTACGCCGCCGACGAGGCGTGCGGCAAGACGATCCCGTGTCGAATCGGCGTGCGCCGCATCGCCGAGATCGGCGAGCGGCTGACCAGCGGAACGTCGCGCGGCGGCGACCTCGACCTGCTCGCCGACCTGTGTGCCGACGTCGTGGGCTCCGGCCTGTGCGACCACGAGCGACTGGCGACGCTGCCGCTGCTGAGCGGCCTCCGCTACTTCCGCGACGAGGTCGACGCCCACTACCTCCGCGGCCAGTGCCAGGCCGGGGTCTGCCGCCCCATCGCCCTCGGCATCGCCGCGCGGGCGAGGACCCGGCGGACGCCGCTCGAGCGCCACAGCGACACGCGGCCCGCGGAGGCGACGGCGTGACGGACCTGATCGAGCGGCCTCCGAGCGAGGTCTCCAGGCGCGAGGGCGACAAGCGGCGCGAACCCGCCGGGCGTGAGCTCGGCGGCGACCGCCACACGCGCTACGACGGCAAGCCGGAGAGCCGCCCCGACCAGCCGATCAAGCTCGACACGCTGGTGCCACTCGAGGACACCCTCGCCGAGACGTACCTGACCACGCCGACCCCGCAGCGGCCGCAGTCGACGCCGCGGATCCGCATCGGGGTCGATGGCCACGTCGTCGAGGGCCTCGACGGGCAGACGATCCTGGAGGCCTGCCGCCACCAAGGCATCCGAATCCCGGCCGCCTGCTACGAGCCGAAGCTGCCCGGCTTCGGGGCCTGCCGGATGTGCGTGGTCGACGTCGAGGGCGAGGAGCATCCGCCGATCTCGTGCTCGCGCGCGTGCGAGGACGGGATGAAGGTCCAGACCCAGACCGAGGAGATCCGGCGCCTGCGCCGGACGAACCTCGAGCTGATCTTCAGCGACCACAACGCCTACTGCCTGCCGCCGTGCCAGAACAAGTGCCCGAGCCACATCGACATCCCCGGCTTCCTCAAGCAGAACGCCGAGGGCAACTTCCGGGAGTCGACCCGGATCTTCAAGCGGACGATCCCGTTCCCGTCGGTGCTCGGGCGGGTGTGCCCGGCGCCGTGCGAGGAGCACTGCCGCCGTGACGAGGTCGACGAGGCGATCGCGATCCGGGACTCCCACCGCTACGCCGGCGACATGAGCGCGTTCGCCGGGGTTGGGGCGGCCCCTCAATGAAGTTTGGCATCTGGCCGTGCGGCCGGCGCAGCGGAACCAGGTGGTCGGGGTGGATGTGGTGCGGGATGTGGAACGACACCCAGCCCACGACCGCGTGCTTGACCATCGCGTCGTGGCGATGCACGGCCGCCCAGCGCTCGAAACGGTCGAGCATCGCGCGCACGGCCGCGAGGTTCGCGTGGACGGAGCTCGGCTCGGCCGGGCGGAGTCCGTCGCGGGAGG
>CAYXVP010000382.1:0-1947 GCA_964468305.1 uncultured Anaerolinea sp.
CGAGAGACTGGGCTTGCTGATAGAGATTGCTGTACTGCCCGCCTGGCATCTCATTGTTCGCAGAAGCGGCGTTGATCGCCGCCGACGATGTGGCGGTCGCGCGCTTCCTCGACGGCACGCTCGACTTCCCAGGCATCCCGCGACTCCTCGAAGCCGCTGTCGCGAGATTCGGCACGGCCGCGGGTCGCGATCCCGACCTCGACGAGCTCGTTGGCCTCGACCGCGAGGTCCGGGCCAATCTCGCCTCCGTGCCCGCCGCGAGCCCGGCCTGATGGACGGCATCGTGTTCGGCCTCGTCGCCGTCGTGCTGTTCGTGGTGGTGCTCGGTGGCATCGTGCTGATCCACGAGCTGGGCCATTACCTCACCGCGAAGGCGCTCAACGTCCGGGTGCTGGAGTTCGGCATCGGCTTCCCGCCGCGCGCCCGCGTCCTGCGCTCGAAGGGCGAGACCCTGTGGACCCTCAACTGGCTGCCGATCGGCGGCTTCGTCCGGCTCGAGGGCGAGGATGGCGAGTCGGCCGACGACCCGCGCTCCTTCTCCGCCCAGCCGCTCCGCGCCCGGCTGGCGATCCTCCTCGCCGGCGTGGCGATGAACATTGCGCTGGCGTTCGCCATCTTCTTCCTGATCGCGCTGGTCGCCAGTCCGGTGATCGGCCTCGAGTTCGGGGCGGTGGACCCCGACTCACCGGCCACGACCGCCGGGCTCGTGCCCGGCGACGCGCTGTTCGGCGTCGCCGACGAACGCTTCGAATGGTTCGACCCCGGTCGGGTGACGGCCGCGCTGCGAGCACGCGCGGGCGAGACCGTGCCGCTGCTCATCCGCGAAGCGAGCGGATCGATGCGCACGGTCACCGTGACCCTCCGCCCGCCGGAGCAGCTCTCGAAGACCGTCGGTGCGCTCGGGATCTCGCAGCTCTCGGTCGTGGTCGGCGATGGCTACGTCGGTCACGACGTCGGTCGCTCCCTCCAGATCGCCTCCGGCGAGGTCGTCCGCTGGGGCGGACTCATCATCGGCGGCCTCGCCCAGGTGGTCGGCGGCTTCATCACGAACCCGACCGTCCAACCGCAGGCAGCCGGGCCCATCGGCATCGCGGTCTCGCTCGCCCAGATGTTCCAGGAGTCCGGCATCGTCCTGACGCTGTTCCTGGCGGGCATCCTTTCGGTGAACCTCGGCGTCGTGAACATCGTTCCATTCCCACCGCTGGACGGCGGCCGGTCCGCGGTCCTGATCATCAAGAAGCTGTTCGGGGCACGGGTGAGCCTGCGCGCCGAGCGCCTGACCTACGCCGTCGGCCTCGTCTTCCTGCTGGCATTCGTCCTGTGGATCTCCGGCTTCGACATCGCCCGGCTGGGCTCGACGCCATGAGCCATGCCCGCCGGACGACGGCCACGGTCGATGTCGGTGGGGTAAAGGTCGGCAGCTCCCACCCGGTCGTCGTCCAGTCGATGACGAACACGGACACGGCAGATGCCGACGCGACCGCGATCCAGGTCGCGCGACTCGCGCACGCCGGCAGCGAGCTCGTCCGGGTCACGGTCAACAACCACGCCGCGGCGGCGGCGGTGCCCGACATCGTGCGCAAGCTCGCCGACCTCGGGGTGGGCGTGCCGGTCATCGGCGACTTCCATTACAACGGCCACCAGCTCCTGGTCGAGTACCCGGAGATGGCCCGCGCCCTAGCCAAGTACCGGATCAATCCCGGCAACGTCGGCGCCAAGCGCCACGACGAGAACTTCCAGACGATCGTCCGCGTCGCCATCGAGAACCACAAGCCGGTGCGGATCGGGGTCAACTGGGGCTCGCTCGACCAGGCGCTCCTGACCGACCTGATGGACGAGAACGCGAAGCTCGCCGAGCCCTGCGATTCGCGCGACGTGATGATCGACGCCATGGTCGAGGTGATCGACCCGCAGACGGGTGAGCCCGTGCCCGACGGCGAGGGCGGC
>CAYXVP010000383.1:0-1934 GCA_964468305.1 uncultured Anaerolinea sp.
AACGAGCCCATCGCCGCGGCGGACGCCGAGCGCTTCGGCCTCGTCGGACGCGTGGTGCCCGCGGCGGAGCTGGCCACGGAGGCGCGGTCCGTCGCTGCCCGGCTCGCCGCAGGGGCGCCGCGAGCGATCGCGCTCACAAAGCGGGCCCTCGACGCGGCATGGTCGCACGATCTCGACGCCGCGCTCGAGTACGAGGCCCAGATCCAGGACCTCGCCGGCCGGACGAATGACCACGCCGAGGGCATGGCCGCGTTCCTGGAGAAGCGGGCGCCGAGGTTCAGCGGTGACTGATCGGCTGGTCCCCCGCGAAGGCGGCGAGGAGCTCGCTCCGGAGCTCGAGCCAGAAGTAGCGTGTCGGCTGGCGCTGCCCGTTCAGCGTCAGGCGCGCCCTCGCGCCCGCCGCCTCGAGCTCTCGGTCGAGCGCCTCGAGATCCACGTCGATCGGCACCGGCGCTGACGAGCCGGCGCCGCGCGGCGAGAGGAACACGTCCTCAGGCCGCACCGCTGGCCTCCTCGGTCATTGCCGCGTGGAGGGCCCGAAGCGCGCCGTGGATCCGGCGCGCCAACGTCTCGCGATTCCAGCCGAGCGCGGCGCATTGCTCATCCGTCGTGAGCCCGTCCAGGTAGCGAAGCACGATAAGGCGGCGTTGGGCGTCAGGCAGCCGCTGTATGGCACGCCGCAATGCTCGCCGGTCGATGGCCGCCGAAAGGGCTCGCGCCGCCGCCTCGTCGCTCGTCGCAAGGGCGGACCGCCGGGGATCGCTCTCGCGATCGAAGTCGGAGGCACGCACACCACGTGGGTAGACGCCACGGCTGCGGCGAGTCTGGTCGACGAGCGCGTCGGCCGCGACGCGAAACGCGAACGAGGCGAAGGCAGTGGCGTCGAATGCCTCTTCCCGCGCCACGTCGGCGGCCCTCCGGAAGGTCGCCGCCGTGACGTCCTCGGCAACGGCGCGGTCATTGATCCGGCTGGCGACGAACGCGTAGACGGGTGGCAGCAAGCCGTCGAAGAGCCGGGCGAACGTCGCCCGATCGAGCACGACGGCGAGCTCCTCTGATCGTTCGAGTTCCATCGAGTGGCGACCGTACGCGCTGCCATGAGGCGGGGCCATGGCCCAGCTGTACTGGCGGCAAGGCCCGCATGGCAGTCGAGCTTGACGCCGGTTGCCGGACAATCTAGGGTGCCGCCTAACGATCGTTAGTTAGGTAAAATCCGCCCAGTCGAGGTCGAATGGTCGAGATCAGCCGACGCCAGGCAATCGAGGACGCTGCCAGCGACCTGTTCCGCGAGCGCGGCTACGCGGCAACGAGCATCCGCGACATCGCTCGGGCGCTGTCGGTTCGGGGTGCGAGCCTGTATGCCCACGTCACCTCGAAGGAGGACGTCCTGTGGGGGATCGTCGACCGGGCGGCGAGTCGCTTCGAGAGCGCGGCCGATCGGGCTGAGCTGGAGGCCGAGAGTCGCAGGTCGGGCGATCCAGCCGAGGCCATCGCCGCGCTGGTCCGCGGCCACGTCCAGGTACTGACCGCGGACGTCGACGAGGCGGGCGTGTTCGTCCACGAGTGGCGCGCGCTCGGCCCGGAGCGACGCGCGGCCATCCTCGCCCGCCGCGACGCCTACGAGGCGCGCTTCCGGCGGCACATCGAGGACGGCATCGCGCTGGGGCTCTTCGCGATCACCGACCCTCGCCTCGCCGCGAGCACGCTCCTGAGCGCGCTCAACGGCGTCGCGACGTGGTACGACCCGGCCGGACGGCTCCCGTCGGATCGAATCGCGGACCAGCTGGTCGACCTCTCGTTGCGCATGCTGGAGGCCGCATGACGACGCCGCTCGAAGCTACATGGACCGAGCTCGGGGGCGATCATGGGATCGACTTCGTCAAGGAGGATGCAAGATGACCGACCCGCTCGCGCTCGATCCCGTGCTGCCCGCC
>CAYXVP010000384.1:0-1929 GCA_964468305.1 uncultured Anaerolinea sp.
CGCGCCGCTACGACGACCTGCGCGAGATGCGGAAGGTCGGCGACCTGACCTGGGCCGAGGACGGTGAGGTCGTCTCGGCGCGGGTCCGGGTGGTCGACATCCGGGTCGAGGCGTCGTTCCGGCGCCGCGTTCAGCGGACAATCGCCGTGCTCGAGGATGAGACCGGGTCCATCGAGGCGACCTGGTTCGGGCGGCGCTACATCGAACGGCGTCTGCATCCGGGCGAGCAGGTCATCGTGTCGGGCAAGATCAAGCACTTCGGGCGGCGGCAGACGCTCGATAACCCGGACTTCCAGCCTGAAGGCCGCGACGACGAGCTGCTCCATGTGGGCCGGATCGTGCCGGTCTACCGCCTCACAGCGGGACTGACGGCAAACCGCCTCCGCGTCGCGATACGCCAAGCCCTCGATCGGGCCGGCGACGACTACCCGGAGTACATGCCGGGCGGCCTCCGCGATCGGGAGCACCTGGCGCCCATTGCCGATGCCCTCGAGCAGGCCCACTACCCGGCGACCTTCGAGGGTCGCGACGCCGCTTTGCGGCGCATCGCCTTCGACGAGCTGCTGGCGCTCCAGGTCGGCATGGTCGGCAGGCGGCGGCAGCGTGGGCGCGATGCCGCGACTCCCGTCGCTGTCGGGTCACAGGCGGACGCCGAGCTGCGATCCTCCGTGACCGCGTCGATCTCGCGCAAGCTCGCGCGGGACGTGCGGCTGACCGCAGATCAGGATTCGGCCATCTCGGAGATCCGGACGGACCTGGGCCGCGCGACGCCGATGCTCCGGCTCCTCCAGGGTGACGTCGGCTCGGGCAAGACGGCAGTCGCCGCGTACGCGCTCGGGGCCGCCGCACGCGCCGGCATGCAGGGCGCGCTCCTGGCGCCGACGGACCTGCTCGCTCGACAGCATCACCGGACGCTCGCCGCCCTCCTCGAGGACGCCGCGGTTCCGGTCGAGCTGCTGACCGGCTCGCTCACGGCCGCGAGCACCCGGCACACCCTCGAGCTCGTGGCGTCGGGCATGGCGCCCGTCGTCGTCGGGACGCACGCGCTGCTCCAGGACCGAGTGGCATTCGCACGCCTCGGGGTGGTGGTCATCGACGAGCAGCATCGTTTCGGTGTCGAGCAACGGAGCCTGCTCGAGGCAAAAACAGGTGGGGACCGCGCACCGCACGTGCTCCTGATGACCGCGACGCCGATCCCGCGGACACTCGGTCAGGTCCTCTATGCGGACCTCGACGTCTCTGACCTGCGCACGCCGCCGGAGGGACGGCTGCCGATCCGGACGGGCATCCGCCGGCCGGACGAGCTCGACGGGACCTGGCAAAAGGTGCGCGAGGAGGCCGCGGCCGGCCATCGAACGTTTGTCGTGGTGCCCCTGATCGACGAGGCCGACGTCGTCGACGACGGATCGGGCGCTCCTGAGGGCGCGCCCACGGGGTTCTGGGATGCCGCTGCCCCCGCCGCGGAAGCGGAGTCCGTCCGGTTGCGGGAGCTGCTCGCGCCGCTGCGCGTCGGCATGGTCCATGGCCGGATGAAGGCGGTCGACCGCGACGCCGAGATGGCCCGCTTCCGGGGCGGCGACATCGACGTCCTGGTCGGCACGACCGTCGTCGAGGTCGGCGTCGACGTCCCCGAGGCGACGCTGATGATCGTCCAGGGCGCCGATCGATTCGGGCTCGCCCAGCTCCACCAGCTGCGCGGCCGGGTCGGGCGCGGCGAGGCGCCGTCGTTCTGCGTGCTGGTTTCGGACTCCGTCGACGAGACGGCGCAGGCGCGGCTCAGGGCCGTCGCCGAGATCCGCGACGGCTTCGAGCTCGCGGAGCGCGACTGGGAGCTACGGCGGGAGGGGGATGTCCTCGGCCTGGTCCAGAGCGGCCTGCCGAGCTTGCGCATCAAGGTTGTCTTCTCCTCGGCCAGGATGAGCTCACCCT
>CAYXVP010000385.1:0-1927 GCA_964468305.1 uncultured Anaerolinea sp.
ACGCGTTGGAGCGGGGCGCGACGCCGGCCCTCGCGGAGGAGCTCGGCGATCTGCTGCTGCAGGTCGTGCTCCATGCCCAGCTCGCGGCCGAGGAGGGGGTCTTCGACCTCGCCGACGTCCAGGCCGCCATCGGTCGCAAGATCGTCCGCCGCCATCCGCACGTGTTTGGCGACGCTGTGGCCCGGACGGCGGCGGACGTCAACCGCCAATGGGAGCGGATCAAGGCGGACGAGCGAGCGCTGGCTGCCGCCGTCGCCGCCGAGGACGCGACGCCGACCCCGGGCGCGGCCGCAGGGCCCCGTCCACACGTCAAGAGCGCCCTCGACGGGATCAGCTCGTCGATGCCCGCGCTCGCGGCGAGCCAGGAGATGCAGGAGCGCGCTGCCGCGCTCGGCTACGACTGGCCGGACGTCGAGCGCGTCCTCGACAAGGTCGCGGAGGAGCTGGCGGAGCTCGCCGCGGCGACTTCGCAGAGTGATCGGCAGGAGGAGTTCGGCGACTTGCTGCTCGTCGTGGTCAACGTCGGGCGCAAGCTCGGCATCGAGTCGGAGGCCGCGTTGCGCGCCGCGAACGACAAGTTCCGGAACCGGTTCGGGCGAGTGGAGAGGATGGTCGCCGAGCATGGCGTCGCGATCCGCGACCTCGACTTCCAGGCACTGGACGACCTGTGGGATGCTGCCAAGGTGGCGGAGCGAGCGGGGTTGGCGCGGTGAGCATCGGCAATCGGCCGCCCAGCCTCCGCAACGACGGCCGCCGCCCGGGCGACCTCCGGCCCGTGACGATGACCCTCGGGGTTCAGAAGTGGGCCGAGGGCTCGTGCCGGATTCGCGCCGGCGACACCGAGGTGCTGTGCGCGGCGACGATCGGCGACCGCGTGCCACCGCACCTGCGTGGCAAGGGCACCGGCTGGGTCACCGCCGAGTACTCGATGCTGCCGCGGGCGACGGCCGAGCGCTCGGAACGCGAATCGGTGAAGGGTCGACTCGGCGGGCGGACCCATGAGATCCAGCGGCTCATCGGCCGTTCGCTGCGCGGCGTGGTGGACCTGGCGAAGCTCGGCGAGCGGACGGTCACGGTCGACTGCGACGTCCTGCAGGCAGATGGCGGCACCCGCTGCGCCTCGATCACCGGCGGCTACGTCGCTCTCGCCGTCGCGCTCATGGGGGCAGGACTCGAGCGGACCCTCGTCGGGAAGGTCGCGGCGGTTTCGGTGGGCGTCGTCCGTGGTGCGGTGATGCTCGACCTCGATTACTCGGAGGACTCCACCGCCGAGGTCGACATGAACGTCGTGGGGACCGACGCCGGTACCTACATCGAGCTCCAGGGGACGGCCGAGGGCCTGCCCTTTGACCGTGCGCGCGTGACGAGCCTCCTGGACCTGGCGGATGCAGGCCTCGCCCGCCTGTTCGAGGCCCAAGCCACCGCCATCGCCTCGGTGCGCCGCTGAGCGATCGCCCGGTGGCCGCACCTCGGCGACTGGTCGTCGCAACCCACTCCGCTCACAAGCTGCGCGAGCTCCGTGGCCTTCTCTGCCTCGATCGAATCGAGCTTGTGTCCCTGGACGAGCTGGGCGTGACCGGCGAGCCGGTCGAGGACGGGCTGACCTTCGAGACGAACGCGCGGATCAAGGCTCGCTTCGCGGCCAGGGCAACGGGGTTGCCCGCCCTCGCCGACGATTCGGGCATCGAGGTCGACGCACTCGGGGGCGGCCCCGGCGTGCGAACGCGTCGATATGCCGGCCCGAATGCATCCGACGCGGACAACAACGCCAAGCTCCTGCGCGCGCTCACGGGCATCCCGACGGCGGCGCGCGGCGCCCGCTACGTCTGCGTCCTCGCTCTCGCGCTCCCGGACTCGGCCGCGGCCGGCGGCCTCCGCCTGTTCACGCGCCGGGGCACGTCGCGCGGCCGGATCGCGATCGAGCCGC
>CAYXVP010000386.1:0-1919 GCA_964468305.1 uncultured Anaerolinea sp.
GGCGACCCGGTCGCCCGCATTCCCGAGGTCGGCAATCCATGGCTGGACGCGGGCATCGTGCCGTTCTCGACGCTGCACTACCGCGAGGACCGCGCCTACTGGGAGAAGTGGTTCCCGGCCGACTTCATCACCGAGAGCTTCCCCGGTCAGTTCCGCAACTGGTTCTACGCGATGCTCGCGATGTCGACGGTGCTCCGGAGGGAAGCCCCGTTCAAGACGATCTTCGGCTACGCCACGCTGTTCGGCGAGGACGGCCGGCCGATGCACAAGAGCTGGGGCAACGCCATCGAGTTCGACGAGGCGGCCGAGCGAATGGGCGTCGACGTCATGCGCTGGATGTACACCTCGGCCCGGCCCGAGGACAACATCCTGTTCGGCTGGCACGCCGCGGACGAGGCGCGGCGCGAGCTGCTGGTCCTGTGGAACGTGTACTCGTTCTTCGTGACATACGCCCGTCTTGCCGGCTGGACGCCGCGGCGGGGCATCGACGAAGAGATCGGGGCGGCCGGCAGCTGGCCGGCCCTCGATCGGTGGATCCTGTCCCGCGCGGCGGGGGTCGCCTCGGACGCGGGTGAACGGCTCGGCGACTACGACGCCCTCGGCGCGGTGCGCCACATCCGGGCGTTCATCGACGACCTGTCGACCTGGTACCTGCGGCGCTCGCGCGATCGCATGCGCGCCGGGGCGGCGCAGGTGGACCGGGACGTCGCCTTCGCGACGCTGCACGCGGCGCTCGTCAGCCTCGCCCGCACCCTCGCGCCGATCCTGCCCTTCCTGTCCGAGGACCTCTACCAGAACCTGATGGTCGCTGTCATCCCGGCGGGCGGGATCCCCGACAGCGTGCACCTGACGCGCTGGCCGGCGGGGGAGATGGCCGGTCTCCGGGACGAGCGCCTCGAAGCGTCCATGGCGCTGGCCAGGCGGGCGGTCGAGCTGGCCCGGACGCTCCGGTCGCAGGCGGGCTTGCGAGTTCGCCAGCCGCTCGCGCACGCCTGGCTCGCGATCCCCGACCGAGGGGTCGTCGTGGGCCCGGAGCTGGTCGAGCTGATCGCGGACGAGCTCAACGTGAAGGCGGTCGAGGTCATCGGCGACGAAAGCGAGCTCGTCGAGCGCCGCGTCAGGCCGCTGCTGCCGAAGATCGGGAAGCGGCTCGGTGCGGGGATCCCAGGGGTGATGGCCGCGGCCCGCGACGGCGCCTACGAGATCAACGCAGACGGCTCGGTGCGCCTCGGCGGTGTGACGCTCGCACCGGACGAGGTCGAGATCCTGGCCACCCCGCGGCCAGGCACAGCGGTGGCCCACGACGAGGGGCTCGTCGTCGTGATCGACACCGAGCTCTCGCCCGAGCTGCGCGCCGAGGGCGACGCGCGTGAGCTGCAACGGGCGATCCAGGACCTGCGCAAGGACGCGGGCCTCGACCTCGACGCGAGAATCGAGCTGTGGCTGGACGGCGTCCCGGCCGACGTCGAGCAGCATCTGGATGCTGTCGCGCGCGAGACCCTCGCCGACGCCGTGCATCGCGGCCCACCCGACGGCGCCACCGGGACGCCCGTGACAGTCGAGCTGTCAGGCGGCAAGGTCACCATCTGGCTGCACGCCGTGGGCGGCGGACCGGGCATCGAGTGACGGAGGTCGGAACGACGAGCGCCTCGTCGGAGGGAGCGGGCCCGGCGTCGCCCGACGCCGCCGCGGGAGCGCGCGCCGCCGTCGGGACCGCGGGGCGGCCCTTGTGGCTCGCCTTCGCCGGCCTCGCCGCCGCGATCCTGGCGGCGGACCAGCTGACGAAGGCCTGGCCCGTCTCATTTCTGGCCCCGGGCCAATCCGTTCGCCTCGTTGGCCATCCCGTCCGGCCCGTTCCCGGGCAGAAACCCGGCCGCCTTTTTGGGCCGTCTGCCGGACAGGGGCTCCCCGTTTCCCCC
>CAYXVP010000387.1:0-1896 GCA_964468305.1 uncultured Anaerolinea sp.
GGTTGCCCAGGCCCTGGCGATGGCGGCGGAGGGCGCCGATCTCCTCGACATCGGCGGTGAATCCACGCGGCCGGGCCACGCCACCGTCGACGCGGCCGAAGAGGCGGCGCGGGTGGTCCCGGTCGTCCGCGCCGTGCGGGCCGCCCTGGCCGACATGCCGCTGACGATCGACACGACCAAACCGGCGGTCGCCGCCGCGGCGCTCGATGCCGGCGCCGACGGCATCAACGACGTCTGGGGTGTCGCGGCGGACGACGCGCTGTCTCGACTCGCAGCCGAGCGGGGCGTGCCACTCATCCTCATGCACAACCGGGCGGAGCCGCGCTACGTGAACCTGATGTCAGAGATCATCGGCGACCTCCAGGCCGCGATCGAGCGGGCGCTGGCCGCCGGCGTCGCCTGGTCGAACATCCTCGTCGATCCCGGCTTCGGCTTCGGCAAGACGCCAGAGCAGAACCTGGCGCTGCTCCACGATCTCGGCGGCCTGCGGTTGCTCGGCCGGCCGGTCGTGCTGGGCACCTCGCGGAAGTCCACCCTCGGCCGGGTCCTCGACCTGCCCGCCGACGATCGCGTCGAGGCGACGCTGGCGACGACCGCCCTCGGTGTCGACGCGGGTGTCGACGTGGTGCGTGTTCACGACGTGCTGCCGAATGTCCGCGCGGCGCGGATCGCCGACGCGATCGTCCGCCGATGAAGCGTGGCCGGCCGGGCGGATGACCGACCGCATCGTCCTCGCCGGCATGGTCTTCCTTGCCCGCCACGGCGTGAACGCCCGGGAGAAGGTCGAGGAGCAACGCTTCGAGGTCGACCTCGAGCTCGCCGTCGACACCGCGCCGGCCGCAGCCGGCGACGATCTCGGGCTGACCGTGGACTATCGAGGCGTCTACGAGACGACCCGGCGCGTCGTGGAGGAGACGACGCTCGAGCTCATCGAGTCGCTCGCCGACGGCATCGCGGGCGAGATTCTTGCGGCCAACCCGCGAGTCGAAGAGGTCGTGGTCCGCGTCCTGAAGCCGGATGTGGATCTCGGCGGGCCGCTCGACTACGCCGGTGTCGAGGTGCGCCGGGGGCGAGGGGCCTGAGCTAGAGGCCCTCGGGCCGGGTGCCCAGCGTGACGCTGACGTCCGTCTGCTTGCCGTCGCGCAGGATCGTCAGATGGACGGACTGGCCGGGCGCGTAGCTCGTGAGCAGCGCGTCGAGCGGATGCTCCGAATCGACCGTGGTGCCCTCGATCGCGAGCACGATGTCGCCGGCCTTCAGGCCCGCCTTCTCGGCCGGGCTGCCGGGGGCGATCGCCGGTAGCGTGGCCCCGGCCGTGTCCGTCGTCGGCTCGATCAGTGCGCCGTGGTCGACGCTGAGGCTCTTCTCCTTCTGGAGCTTGAGGTCGATCTGAACGTAGCGGATGCCGACGTACGGCCGGGCCAGCTTCTCGCCGGCGAGCGCCTGCTCCATGATCGGCCGGGCGATGTCGATCGGGATAGCGAAGCCGATGCCGGTCGAGTTGGTTGCGATGGCGGTGTTGATGCCGATGACCTGGCCGGCGGCGTCGAGCAGTGGGCCGCCGCTGTTGCCGGGATTGATGGCCGCGTCCGTCTGGATCAGGTTGGTCAGGTGCGTCGAGCCCGAGGTGTCGATGCTCCGGCCGGTCGCCGAGATGATCCCGGTCGTGACCGTGCTCGTGTACGTCCCGAGCGGCGAACCGATGGCGATCGCGAGCTGGCCCACCTTGATGTCGGCCGACTTGCCGATGGGCGCGGCAGGCAGGCCGGTCGCCTGGATCCGAACGATGGCCAGGTCGGTCAGGGTGTCGACCCCGTAGACGGTTCCGCTGAACTCGCGGCCGTCCTTGTGCTCGACGGTGAGCGTCGAGGCGATGGCGCCGTTCTCCGTCTGCAC
>CAYXVP010000388.1:0-1893 GCA_964468305.1 uncultured Anaerolinea sp.
CGCTCGTCGTCGTGGTCGGCGGCCTCGGCGCCGCGGTGTTCGTGCTCGGCGGGCGGGCCCCGATCGGCCCGGCGATCGCCACCATCGATTCCGCCCAGGGTTCCCTCGAGCTCGCGCGCCGTGACATGAGCCGGGTCATCGGCCCCGGGATCGACCTGGTGGCCAACGACCCAGCCCAGGCCCAACGGCTCCTGAACGAGGCACTGAGCGCGATCGACACCGCGAGCAAGGGCGGCATCCCGGCTGCGACGACCGGGCCGCTCCGCGCCCAGATCGTGGCGGCGATCGACCGCCTGTACAAGATGACCGACATCGCCTCGCGTGCGCTGTTCACCTTCCCGGCGGACGCATCGGTCGACCTCGGCGCGATCGTGCGGGGACCGGACGGGGCGCCCTTCGTCATCGACCGCAAGTCGCAGACCGTGTTCCGCATCGACCTCGCCGGCAATCGTGCGACGGCGATCTTCCATGCCGGCAATCGCGCGGCCGGCGGCACGCAGGCCGCGCCGCACCTGGTCGCGGTTGGTGGCCGCGACCTGCTGATGGTCGACGCCCGCAACACAGTTTGGCGCTGGCGACCGGCCAACACCTCGGGCAAGGGCACGATCAACCGGGTCCGGGTGAGCGGCGCGGCCGAATGGGGCAACGACGTCATCGCCATCGGCACGTTCATCCGGGACGCCGAGGCGAACCTGTACAACCTGTATGTGATCGACCCGTCGGCGCAGCAGATCCTGGCGTACTCCCCGGCCGCCGACGGCAGCGGCTTCCCGACCAGCCCGACGCCACGGCTGTCCGCGCCGCGCGACGTCAGCCGCATCACCGACCTGTACATCGACGGCGACATCTGGGTCGCCGACGCCGGCCAGGTGCAGCGCCTCGTCGGCGGCAAGGCGGAGGGCTGGGAGGCGGCGCCGCCGGGCGACGAGTCGCTGCGCGGTCAGCCGGCGTACCGGCTCATCGCCTCGGGCGCAGCACGGCGCGAGGGGACCATCTATGCGTACGACCCGCAGAACCAGCGCGTCGTCGCGGTGTCGAAGGCCAGTGGCACCTACATCGCCCAGTACCGGCTCGCAGCCGGCGACGCAGGCTGGACCGACCTGCGCGGCTGGTACGTGGAGCCAGGCGTCGGCGGCGAGCCCGACGCGCTGGTCTGGATCGGCAAGGACGCCGTGTATCGGGCAGTCCTCGAGGCTACGACAGAAGCACCGGCGGCGTCGGGCGAACCGGGGGCATCGAGCGAACCTTCGCCAGGCGCCAGCCGGTGATCCCGCTCAGGGACAAGAACCCGACACGGCGTACGCCGATCGTGACGATCAGCCTGATCGTCGCCTGTTTCGCGGTGTTCGCTCTCGAGCTATCGATCACGGCCTCGGGTGGCGACGCGGCGCTTGAGCGCTTCTTCAACCAGTGGGGCGCCGTTCCAGCGAAGATCACCGCCGCCCTCGAGTCCGGCGACTACTTCAGCAGTGCCATCGTCGGGATGATCACCAGCATGTTCCTGCACGGTGGCTGGCTGCACATCCTTGGCAACATGCTGTACCTGTGGATCTTCGGCAACAACGTCGAGGATCGGCTCGGGCGGCTGCCGTTCCTGGTGTTCTACCTCGTCGGCGGGATCACGGCCGCGCTGACGCAGGTGGTCATCGACCCGCACTCGCAGGTGCCACTGGTCGGCGCGTCGGGCGCGATCGCTGCCGCGCTCGGCGCGTACATCGTGCTGTTCCCCGGCGCCCGCATCCTGTCGCTCGTCTTCCTCGGGTTCTTCTACCAGCTGCTCGAGGTGCCTGCGCTCGTGATCCTCGGCTTCTGGTTCGTGCTCCAGCTGATCAGCGGCGCGGCCGCGCTCGGCGCGGAGACGGCCTCCGGGGGCGTGGCCTTCTTCGCCCACAT
>CAYXVP010000389.1:0-1892 GCA_964468305.1 uncultured Anaerolinea sp.
GCCGCAGGGCCGCCCGGGCGATCGCGACCCGCCGGCCGTCGACCGTGGGCATCGCCCTCGCGGCGATCGTGATCGTCTTCAGCGCCGCGTTCCTGTCGCTGAGCCAGAGCGTCCGCGTCGCGGCGACGGGCTACGACATCGTCCGGCTCGTCTCCGAGCACGATCGGCTGCAGGCGATCCGCCAGGACCTGGAATCGAACGTCCAGCGGCTGCGCAGCGAGCCCGCCATCCGCAAGGAGGCGCTCGACTCCGGGCTCGGCCAGCTCGGCGCACCCCTCGTCGTCCCAGCCCGCTAGCGAGCGACACCAGCCATGCGCGGTCGGACCGATTCGGGGCGCCGCCTGCTCCTGCTCCTGGGCGCCTTCGCGATCGGCGCGAGCGGCCTGGTCCTGCGCCTCGGCTACTGGCAGCTCGTCCGCCATGACGACCTCGTCGAGAGTGCCCATCGCCAGATCTACTACCGCGCCGAGGTACCCAGCCAGCGCGGCCAGATCTACGACCGCAGCGGGACGGTCCTGCTCGCGGCCAGCGTGGCTCGGGACCGGCTCATCGTCGCCGGCGACCAGCTGTCCGCCAATCAGCAGGCGACGATGGTCGACTTCCTGACCGCCCAGCTCGCGCTTGATCCGACCGCGAGCGGGAAGCTCGCGGCGAAGCTCCAGACCGGCAAGCCGTACCTCGTGGTGGCGCGCGACCTCCCGCCGGAGGCGTCGACGGCGATCGAGGCGGCGGCGACCGCGGCCGGCATCCAGGGCATCTCGTTCGAGTCCGACTCGGCGCGCAGCTACCCCCAGGCCGGTGGCGGCCCGAACAGCACCCTCGCGGCGCAGCTCATCGGCTTCGTGAACCGGGACGGCGCCGGTCAATACGGCGTCGAGCAGTACTACCAGGACGTCCTCGCCGGCCAGCCGAAGGTCGTCGAGGCGGACCGCGACGCGGACGGGCAGCCGATGCTCGAGACCGAGCGTACGGTCGAGCCGGGCGTTCCCGGCCGCGACATCCGGCTCACGATCGATGCCGGCCTGCAGCTCGCGGTCGAGCAGGAGGTCATGTCCGCCCGAATCGGAAACCACGCCAAATCCGTCTCCGCCATCGTGTTGGATCCGTGGTCCGGCGAGATCTACGCCGAGGCGAGCTATCCGTCGTACGACGCGAACAACTACGCGGCGATCGCGAGCGTCGATCCGTCGGTCTTCGTGGATCCCGTCGTGGCGCACGTCTACGAGCCCGGCTCGGTGTTCAAGATGCTGACCGTCCTGGCCGGCCTCGAGACACGTACCACGTCCCTGGACCGCATCTACTTCGACAGCGGCACGATGCGCCTCAAGGACGACACGGTGATCAAGGACTCCGACCATCGGGCGATGGGCAACATGCGCCTGGAGGACGCCATCGCTTATTCCCGCAACATCGTCGCGGCGAAGGTGGCGATGGGCCTCGCGCCGACCAACCACCAGGCCTCGTCGATCCTGTACGACGACTGGCGCCGGCTCGGGATCGGTAGCCTGACCGGCATCGACGTGGCCGGCGAGCTCCCGGGCCTCGTCAACGACCCGACGATCGCGGGCTGGAGCCAGGCCGACCTCGTGAACGGCGCGTTCGGCCAGGGCGTCGCCATCACCGAGGTCCAGCTGGCGAGGGCCTACGCCGCCCTGGTCAACGGCGGGATCATGGTCCGACCGCACGTCGTCGCAGGGATCGGCACCGAGGCCGTGTCGTCCGCCACCGATCCGCCGGTGCTGGATCCAGCGCTCAGCCCGACCCTGGCGGGACTCATGGTCCACGTGCTCAAGAGCCCGTGGTACGCCGACATCTCTCGGACACCGGGGTTCTGGATCGGCGGCAAGACGGGCACGGCGCAGGTGTGGGACGCCGAGCACAACCGTTGGATG
>CAYXVP010000390.1:0-1888 GCA_964468305.1 uncultured Anaerolinea sp.
TGCCTCTGGGATGCCCGTCGGCACCCTGCCGGGCCGTGCTGCCCCGGCAATCCGCCGGATCCCGGTGTGGCCCGTTCAGTTCCCCGGTTTCGCGTGCATCCCGGCGGCCTTGGCAAAAGGGCTGGGTGTCCTGGCGCTCGGCATCGGCCTGCTCGCGATCTTCATCAAGGGCTAGGGTTCGGATCGGGCAGCTGATCATGGCCCTGCTCGGGCTCGTCTCCGCGGTCGGCGGCGGTGCCGTCCGGCTGGCCGCCGAGGGCGAGCCGCTGTTCCAGATCAACATCTTCCAGGTGGTCATCGCGGCCGCCAACTTCGTCGTCTTCCTCGTCCTGCTGTGGCAGTTCGCGTTCAAGCCCGTCCAGGCGATGCTCTCCGAGCGCCGGCAGCGGATCGAGCAGGGGCTCAAGGACGCCGAGCAGGCGAAGCGCGACCGCGAGAGCGCGGAGCAGGAGCGGCTCGCCGCCATCACCGAGGCGCGCCGCGAGGCGAACGACATCCTGGCCCGCGCCCAGAAGGTGGCGCAGGAGACCCGCGACGCCGACATCGCCGCGACCCGCGAGGAGCTCGAGCGCATGCGCACGCGGGCGACGGACGAGATCGAGGCGGAGAAGGGCCGGGCCCTGGCGGAGCTGCGCAGCGAGGTCGCGGAGCTCGCGCTCCAGGCAGCCGGCCGGGTCGTCCGCGAAACGATGACCGACCAGCGACAACGGCGCCTCGTCGAGGAGTTCCTCGCCGAGCCGACGCCGAAGTCCGCGTCGGGCAAGGGCTGAGCGCGGCGCCCACATGGCCCGGAGCTCGACGACCGCGTCGCGCCGCTACGCCGAGGCCGTCTTTCAGCTGGCCGCGCGCGACGATGCGCTCGACGCGTACGCCGACGGCCTCGGCCAGGCCGTCCAGATGCTCGGGGGCGAGGCGGCCAGGGACATCGTCGGCAACCCCGCCCGCGCCCTGCGCGCACGGCTGGACTTCGTGAACGGCATGCTCCAGGGCAGGGTGCCCGAGCCCGTCCTGAAGCTCGTCGGGCTCCTGGTCCAGCGCGGGCGGATCGACCAGCTGCCGCGCGTCGCGGCGGAATACCAGCGCCTGCTCAACGCGCGGCAGGGCGTGGTCGAGGCGCTGGCCACCAGCGCGTCGCCGCTGACCGCCGACGAGACCGCCGCCCTCCAGCGCAAGCTCGCCGAGATGACCGGTCGAATCGTTGACCTCCGGGTCGATGTCGACCCGGCGCTGATCGGCGGCCTGACCGTCCGCGTCGGCGACACCCTCTATGACGCCAGCGTCCGGGGCCGCCTCGAGCGCCTCCGCGAACGCCTCGTGGCGGGCGCCGCGTAGCGCCCGCGCCCGCCAGACGAAGCCCAGGAGTACCCGATGGCCATCAAGTCCGACGAGATCGTCAACATCATCAAGTCCGCCATCGACACGTTCGACGCCGATGCCGAGACGCGCAACGTCGGCACGGTGGTCGAGGTCGGTGACGGCATCGCCCAGATCTACGGGCTCGAGGGCGCCCTCGCCTCGGAGCTGCTCGAATTCCCGGGCGGGATCATGGGCCTGGCCCTCAACCTCGAGGAAGAGACCGTCGGCGCCGTGATCCTCGGCGATGCCTCGGGCATCAAGGAAGGCGACACCGTCAAGACGACGGGTCGCGTGGTCGAGGTGCCGGTCGGCCAGGCGCTGCTCGGCCGGGTCGTCGACCCGCTCGGCCAGCCGCTCGACGACAAGGGCCCGATCAAGGCCACGAAGACCCGTCCGGTCGAGCGCATCGCGCCGGGCGTCATCGTCCGCAAGTCGGTGGACACGCCCGTCCAGACCGGCATCAAGGCGATCGACGCGATGATCCCGATCGGCCGCGGCCAGCGCGAGCTCATCATCGGCGACCGCCAGACCG
>CAYXVP010000391.1:0-1879 GCA_964468305.1 uncultured Anaerolinea sp.
TGACGAAGCGCCAGCCAATGGTGGTGTCGTACACCGCGTTGTTGCGGCTGAAGGCGCTTTCGGCCTTGGGCATGACGAAGGGCGCGCGGCTCATGCTCTCCACGCCGCCGGCGATCATCAGGCCGGCCTCGCCCGCCTTGATGGCGCGCGCGGCGCTGCCCAGGGCGTCCAGGCCCGAGCCGCACAGGCGGTTGATGGTGGCGCCGGGCAGTTCCATCGGCAGGCCGGCCAGCAGCGCGGACATGCGCGCGACGTTGCGGTTGTCCTCGCCGGCCTGGTTCGCGCAGCCGAGGATGACGTCCTCGACCAGCGCCGGATCGATGCCCGCCCGGTCGACGACCGCGCGGATCGTCACGGCGGCGAGATCGTCCGGCCGGACCGACGCGAGCGCGCCGCCATACCGCCCGACCGGGGTGCGGACCGCCTCGACGATCCACGCTTCCCGGACGGGCCGGCCGGGATCACGCGCCATTGCTCACGGGAGCTTCGAGAACGCCCCGTTAAGCAGGGCATCCGTCGCCGGCCCGCCGATGCCGCCGACTGTCCAGATGACATCGTTCTTCGTGTAGACGTAGGCGGGGTCCGCGCCCGCAGAGGTAACGACCTTCTTGACCGACTTGCCGCTGTAGCTGGCGTCGGTGATCGAGGCCCCCTGTGTCCCCCCGACGGCGTTGGTGTATGCAGCGAGGAACTGGTCGGCGGGAACGCCTTTGATCTTGAACGCGATGATCGTGATGTCCGCCGTTCCGCCGAATGCGGCGCTCAGGTCCGAAGGAGTCTTGCCGAGCTGCGTCAGGACGGGGGCGATCTCAGCTCCACCCGTGCCCATGAAGTCGCTGCCACTCATGCTGATGACCTGGAGGGTCTTCCCCGCAATCTCCTTGGGGAAGAGGGCCTCGAGCTCGGTGTCCGCGGTGAACGAGGGCAGCGCGAAGCTGAAGCCGGGCAGCCCGGACGATCCTAGCGGCTCGGCGGACGGGACCTCCGTGACCGGAGCCTCTGTCGCGGGCCCGCTGCTGGGCGCGCCCGTCGCGGCCGTCCCGCCGCAGGCGGCGATGGCGAAGGCTGCCCCGACGCAGAGCGTCAGCGCGAGGCCAGTACGGCGCGCGGTCATGGGAATTGCCCCTCCCCCAGTCATCACGTGGTCAGCTCGCCGCTGTCGCGGCCGAGCGGATCGTACGCGCTGGCTCACATCCCCGCTCTCGCGGTTCGTAGCAGGATGAGTGCTGGGCGGAAGGTGTCGGCATCCTCGTCGCTCAGGCCGTCGAGCATGACCACGACCTCGTGGAGCCCGGTGCGCCGCGTCCATTCGAACGGCCCGAATGGGTGGCTCGCACCGAGCCGCACCGCCCGGTCGATGTCGTCCTCGGCGGCAACTCCGTCCCCGAGCGCGCGGTACGCCTCGTTCACGATCGCGAGGATGACGCGCTCGGCGATCGCCTCGGCGTCGATCCCGTGGCCGCCGGGCCCGGCGTCGACGGACCGTCCACGGGCGAATCTCGCCGCCGGGCCGATCGGCGCGCCGTCGGCGTAGCGATAGAACCCCTCGCCCGACTTGCGCCCGAGCCGGCCCGCGCTCACGAGCTCCTCCTGGATCGGCGACGGCCGGAAGCGGGGCGGCCGGCCGGCGGCCTCGAACACGCCCCGCGCGGCGGCCAGATTCACGTCGATGCCGATGAGGTCCATGAGCGCGAACGGCCCCATGGGGAAGCCCGCGGCCACGATCGCCTGATCGATCGATTCGACGGTCGCGACGCCGGCCCGGAGCAGGCGCAGCGGCTCGAGCGTGAACGGGCGGTTGACCCGATTCACGATGAAGCCCGGGGCGTCGGCGACCCGGATCGCCGTCTTGCCCCAGCCCTCGACGATCCCCGCGGCG
>CAYXVP010000392.1:0-1873 GCA_964468305.1 uncultured Anaerolinea sp.
CGCCCCCCTGACCTGTAAGAGGCCAAACCCTCGAAACCCTTCGTACCTTCGAGCGCTTACCACCCGAGCCGCCGACGCGTCGCCTCGCCGGAAGAATTCCGCTGACGCCGGGAGCACGTCGCCGGCCCCGCGGTCGGGCCTAGAAGTCAGGGCCACGCTTCGAGGATGGCCGCGGCGGCATTATGGCCGGGCACCCCGGATACCTCACCGCCGGGATGCGTCCCGGCTCCGCATAGCCACAGGCCCTTGATCGGGGTTCGGTAGTCCGCCCAGCCGGGCAGCGGCCTGGCCGAAAAGAGCTGGGACGGGATCATGTCCAGGTGGTGGATGTTGCCGTCGGTCAGGCCCACCCGTCGCTCGAGATCCAACGGAGTCAAGACCATCCAGTCGTCGATGGCTTCGCGGAAGTTCGGCGCGTAGGCCGTCACTGCTTGGATCAAGTCCTCGCCGACGGACGCCCGGAGGTCGTCCCACGAGCCGTCGCGCGGCGTGACCGGCGCGAACATCGCGAAGATCGACAGGACGTGTCGGCCAGCCGGGGCGATCGTGTCGTCGTAAAGGGTCGGGATCTGGATCGACATGACGGGTGCGCGGGACGGCCGCCCGTCAGCGGCGTCGCGCCAAGCCTGCTCGTAGCTGGCGACCGATGGGTTGATCCAGATTCGGGCGAGGGTCCGCGGGGGAGCCGTGGCAGGCAACCAGCGCGAGAAGTCCGGCAGCTCGCGCAGCGTTGCGTGGAACTTCAGGTAGGACACCGATGTCCGAAGGCGCTCCACGGACCGTCGGAACGCGGGCTCGAGGTCGTCAGCGCCGAGGAGCCGCAGGAAGGTCCTTTTCGGGTCGGCGTTGGACACCACCGCCCGGGCGGCCACGCGCTCGCCCGAGGCAAGGTCGACGCCGACCGCTCGCCGGTCCTCGACCAGGATCCGCGTGACCTCGCAATCGGTGCGGATCGCGGCCCCGCGTTCGCGTGCCGCCGAGGCGATCGCGGCGCTGATCGCACCCATGCCGCCACGGACGATGCCGACGGTGTTGCCGGCCTCGGCCAGGATATCGATCGCGCCGCCGGCCAGGTTCGCCGTCGGCCAGGACGTGCCGACGCCGCGGGGGTCACCGACGTCCCCGGAGTGGACGAGGGCCGCCTTGACGTATTCGGACTCGAAGGTCTCGTCGAGCAGGTCCGCGAACCCTGTCGTCAGCAGGCGCTCGAGCAGGGGTACATCGCCGCTGGCTCTTGCCCGCTCGAAGAGATCGGCGAGCGTCGGCGGCCGCCTCATGCGGAAGGCATCGACGATCGCCGCCGCGCGCTCCCACATTGCGTTCCAGCGAGGGTACGTGTCTGCGTCGCGCTCCGAGAATGACCGGATCGCTTCGACGTTGCGCGCCTCTTCTCGGTAGAGGATGAGGTGGCGACCGTCGGGGAAGGGCCGGAACTCGAGTGGTTCCAGGTCGTAGATATGGAGTCCGTGACGGCGGAGCTCCAGGTCGCGCACGATCACTGGCGCAAGCGCGTAGCAGAGAAACGAGCAACTGGAGAACCGGTACCCCGGGAACAGCTCTTCGGTCGCGCATGCCCCACCGATGATGGATCGGCGCTCGAGGACCTCGACATCGAGGCCCGCGTTGGCGAGGTACGCAGCGGTAACCAGTCCGTTGTGGCCCGCACCGATGATGACGACGTCCCGCTCCGCCGCCACGAATCGCGCCTCCTTCGATCATCGGTCGGGGTCGCCTCGGCGCATTCGTCGACGGCGACCCGACGGCCCACTGGAATCTGCCCCCGCCGCCCGGTCAGTCCCACGGTAGGCCAAGGCCTTGTTACCGAGCCCGGGCCCGACGCCTTGGCGGTCGGGGTGAGTGACGAAGACAAGGC
>CAYXVP010000393.1:0-1872 GCA_964468305.1 uncultured Anaerolinea sp.
ACCCTTCCGCTCTGCGGCCCGACGAGCTTGCCGTCGACCCAGACCTTGAGCCAGGCCGGGCTGCCCTTGATGGTCACGACCAGGTTCACGCCGTTGAACGCGACCTCGACGTTGCGGGTGAGCGACGCGGTCTGGCCCTGGTCGGAGGTCGCGGTCACGGTGATCGCCCAGCGCCCGGCAGCCAGCTCGAGCGGCGGGAACTCGAAGCTGCCGTCGGAGGCGACGTCGATCGTCGAGCCCTGCGCCGGCTGGGCGCTCGAGCCCGGCGAAGGAGCCGGAGCCACCGTCGTGCTGCCGGGCTTGCCCAGGTATGTCGCGGTGACCGCGACGCTCTTCGCGTTCGTCGTCGAACCCTCGACGGCGATGGCGCCGTTGCCATATTTGGTGCCGTCGACCGGTGCCGTCACCGTCAGCGTCGGCGCCTGGATCTCGAGGAACGGCACCGTGATGACGACGGTCCGAGGCGTCTCCGCCTCCTTGCCCGTCTCCGGGTTCACGGCGCTGATCTCGAACTCGTTTCGGCCTCGGCGCAGGTCGACCTGGATGCTCCATTCACCACTGGATTGGGCGGTCGTCCGATACGGCTCTGCCTGACCCGGGGTGAGGATCGAGATCGTGGCCCCGGGCGTGGACGTGCCGGCGAGGCGATACGACGTCGTCGAATCCTCGACATTGACCACGGCCTGGGCGGGATTGGTCACGGCGAGGTCCGGTGGGCGCGAATAGCGCAGCAGCTGCGCGCCGAGGTAGATGAAGAACAGGACCACGCCCACCGTCAGCAGCGCGGCGACCACGATCGACGGCGAGAAGTTCAGCGGCCGCGCCGGCTCGTCGAGGGGCCGCGGCGGGACGATCGCCGGCTCCGGCGCCGTCGCCTCGCCGCGCTCTCGCCGCCACTGGCGGAGGACGTCCTCCGGGTCGAGCCCGAGGTAGATCGCGTAGTTGCGCAGGAAGCCCTTGGTGTAGACGGCGCCGGGCAGGTCGCGGTAGTCGCCCGATTCGAGCGCGCTGAGGTAGCGGACCCGGATCTTCGTCTCGCGCTCGGCTCTGACGAGGTCGACGCCCTTGCGCTCGCGGGCGGCGGTCAGCCGATCCGGCAGGCTCGGCCCGGGGTCGACGGCATCGTGGCGATCCGCGCTGAACCGTTGTGCCGCGGCGCGGGCCTGGTCACGGGTCGTCATCGATCAGTCATCCCCGCCGTCACGTCCAGCGTCCCGACCGGCACTTTCGCGGCGGAGGACGACCCGCGCGTTCGAGCCGTCGAACGCGCCGATGTACCCGCGCGCCTCCAGCTGGTCGATCATGCGTGCGGCCCTCGCATATCCGACCTTGAGGCGCCGCTGCAACAGCGACGCCGATGCACGATCGTACTCCCGGATGACCTCGACGGCATCGCGCAGGAGTCGGTCCGCGTCCTCGTCGGCGAGGTCATCCGCGGCGCCCGTGCCGTCCTCGGCGGTCTCGGTGATCGACATGTCGTAGTAGGCGTCGTCGATCTGGTCTCGCCAGTGCCCGGTGACCCGCCCGATCTCATGGCCGGACCCGAAGACGCCCTGGATACTTCTCGCCGTCACGGGCAGCCTCTTCGCGATCAACGTGCTCGGCTTCATCGCCACGCGCGTCGCGCGGCCGCTCCTCGTTCCCAAGTTCCACGACCTCATCGAAGGCGTCCGGTCGCTTCCGCGCTGAGCCCGTTTGCCGGACCCGGCGTTAACATGTAATTTCCAGCCAATGCAGGGGCCCGAAACGAGAGCGCGCGAACCGGTCCCCGGGTACGAGCTCCAGGGTGTCATCGGCGAAGGCGGCATGGCGACCGTCTTCAAGGCGCGCGAGCGCGCCACCGGCCGGATCTGCGCCGTGAAGGTGCACCGC
>CAYXVP010000394.1:0-1868 GCA_964468305.1 uncultured Anaerolinea sp.
GGGGGCGTGCACAGGGCGACAGGGCGACGCCCTTGGTCCGCGTCCGGGCGGGGGCCCGCTCGGTCACCGGGAGCACCTCGTCCAGGGAGGCGCCAGCCGCCGCCGCCGAGCCCGCGACCTTGTACAGGAAGAAGATCCCGGCGATCCCGCGCCGCGCGCTCGCCGGCTCGGGCGGCGCCGACGCGACGTCGTCCGCGCCGAGGATCGTCCGGACCTCGATGCCCTCGTCCGCTGCCAGCTCCGCGGCGAGGTCGAAGTTCAGCCGGTCGCCGCCATAGTTGCCGTACAGGTACAGCACCCCCCTGCCGGCCGAGATCGCCCGGGTGACGTCGAGCATGTCGTCGCTCGAGGGCGAGGCGAAGACGTTGCCGATCGCCGCGCCGTCGATCAGCCCGCGCCCGACGTAGCCCATGAACACGGGCAGGTGGCCCGAGCCGCCCCCGGTGGCGATGCCGACCTTGTTCGCGACGGGCGCGTCGGCCCGCACGACGGCCCGCCGCGATGGCCGCCGGAGCTGGTCCGGATGCGCCGCGAGGATACCCTCCAGCATCTCGTCGACGAACGGCTCAGGGTCGTTCAGGATCTTCTGCATCGGGCGGTCCTCGAAGGGCGGTGGCGGGGCCTCAGGGTAGGACCCGCGCTCAGCCCTCGGACCGCCTCAACGAGGGAGCGCGCCGGGAGCAGCGGCGTCGGGTCCCGGGGCGTCGACGATGCTCAGATCGTCGAGCTCCTTGGCGACGTCGTCTTCGAGCGCCTCCATCCGCGCCGCGGGCCCGCCGAACGTCGACCACGCCGCGCCGGCGAGAACCCCGACGATCGAGGCCACGATGATCCGGGCGACCACGGGGAAGCCGGCCGCGATCCAGTCGATCGCCGACCCCGCCGTTGAGCCGATGCGCTCGAGCGGGCCGGGGTCGCCGGGCGGCCAAGCCGCGATCGACATCCCGGCGAGCAGGATCGCTCCAAGGGCCGAGCCGACCCAGCCGACGGCACCGCCGAGCCCGACCGGACCCTCCTCGTCGATCTCGTCGCCCTCCTTGTTCCGGTACCTGCTGCCGAGGTTCATGAGCCGGTCGCCGGGATTGGTGAGGAGGGCCTGGTTCTCCGGCCACGCGCCGACGAACGAATCGAGCACGGCGCCGGCCGTGAATCGCAGCGTCACGGCGAGCGCGAGGGCCGACCCGAGCGCCGCCGCGATCGCTCCCGGGTCCGTTCCGCCACCGAGGACGGCGACGATCGGCCGGCTCGCCGTGGCGTCGACGAGCCAGGCGCCGAGGTAGCCGCCGCCGAGCGGCGCGATGAGGGTGAAGATGACGAACCCGACGACGGCGACGTCGAGGCGCAGCACGTCAGTCGGGCATGCCCGGACACGGCGAGCTCGTCGCGCCGAGGACCGGCGTTCCGCCGAGGACCGCGCCGAGCTGGCCGAGGATGCGCGCGGTCGCGCCCCACACGGCGGGGCCGTCACCGAGATCCTCGAGCGTGTACGCGCCGTAGCGGATGCGCCACTCCCGCACTTCCCGCTCGATGGTCGTGATCTGCGCGTCCGGTAGGAACGCCGCGATCGGCGCCTCGACCACCCGGGCGACCTCCCGCGGGTCGGGCCGCCAGGCCTGCAGCCGCTCGGCGAGCGCCACGATCGGCGTTACCAGGAAGTTGCTGACCGGGATCCAGAACGGCTCGAGCTCGCCGATCACCCGCAGACCGATGGCGTCCGCCTCCAGACCGATCTCCTCGGCCGCCTCGCGCAGCGCCGTCGCCGCGAGGTCTGCATCGTCGGCCTCGGCGGCGCCGCCGGGGAACGAGACCTCGCCCGAGTGGTGGCCGTCATAGCTCGCCCGCTCGATGAGGACGACACGGGCCTCGCC
>CAYXVP010000395.1:0-1854 GCA_964468305.1 uncultured Anaerolinea sp.
CCGCCGATCGCAACCTGATGCACAATGCCGCGACCATGACGAGCTGGCAGGACCTGGCAGGGAGTGGGGCGACCATCGTCGCCGACGGCGCGATGGGCACGATGCTCATGCAGAACGGGCTGGAGTTCGGCGACCCGCCCGAGGTCTGGAATCTCGAGCACCCCGAGATCATCCGGCGCGTGCAGCGCGGTTATCTGGACGCCGGCTCGCAGATCATCCTGACCAACACCTTCGGCGGCAACCGCCTGCGGCTGGAGCTGCATGGGCGCGAGGATCGCGTCGACCAGCTGAACCGAACCGCGGCGGTGCTCGCCCGGGTCGAGGCCGACGCCGCCGACCACCCCGCGATCGTCGCTGGCGACATCGGGCCGACCGGCCAGATCATGGCCGCGATCGGCGGCACGCTCACGCCCGAGCGGGCACGCGAGGTCTTCGCCGAGCAGGTGCAGGGCCTGGCCGCGGCTGGCGTCGACGTGATGTGGATCGAGACGATGAGCGACCTCAGCGAGACCGTGGCGGCGATCCAGGGCGCGAAGGACGCGGCGCCCGAGACCCCGGTCATCGCGACCATGAGCTTCGATACCCGCGGCCACACGATGATGGGCGTCACGCCCGAAAAGGCCGCGGAGGCGCTGCTGGCGGCCGGCGCGGTGGCCGTCGGCGGCAACTGCGGCAACGGTCCCGAGGAGCTCATCCCGGTCTTGGAACGCATGCGCGCCGCGTTCCCCGACGCGAAGCTCGTCGCCAAGGCCAACGTCGGCCAGCCGCAGCTCGTCGGCATGACGGTCGCCTACGACACCACGCCGGAGATGATGGCCGACTTCGCCCGGCGCTTCCGCGAGGCGGGCGCGAACATCGTCGGCGCGTGCTGCGGCAGCACGCCACCGCACCTGCGCGCGATGGCCGAGGCGGTCGCCGCCTCATAAGGGAGGGGCGAGGAGCCCCTGCTATCGTCACCCGGTGGAACAGCCAGACCCGATCCACGTGCAGTGGCTCGGTCGGATCGGCTACCGGGAGGCCTGGCAGCTCCAGAAGGAGCTCGTCGATCGGCGCGCGGCCGGCGAGATCGGCGACCGGCTCCTGCTCGTCGAGCACGAACCCGTGCTGACCCTCGGCCGCCAGGCGGACGAACGCCACGTCCTGGCGTCGCCGCGCGAGCTGGCTCGGCGCGGCATCGACGTCATCCGGGTCGAGCGCGGCGGCGAGGTGACATACCACGGCCCAGGGCAGCTGGTCGGCTACCCGATCCTGCGCCTCGGTGATCGCGGCTTCCTCGTCCGACCGCTGGTCGCGGCGCTCGAAGCGGCGATGATCCAGACGTGCGCCGAGCTCGGCGTCGAGGCCGTTCGACGCGATGGCCACCCCGGCTGCTGGATCGACTGCGGGCCAAATCGCCCGTTCCGGAAGATCGGGGCGCTCGGACTGCGCATCGAGCGCGGCGTGAGCTATCACGGGATCGCGCTCAACGTGGACGTCGAGCTGCGTTGCTTCGACCTCATCGACCCCTGCGGCGAGCCCGGCCTGATCTCGACCTCGATCGCGGAGGAGCTCGGCCGCAGCGCGGAGCCGCCATCGACCCGCGAGGTCGAGCGCGCGGGCGCGCGCTTCGCGGCGGCCTTCGGGAGCGCGATCGGGGCGCCGCTGGCCTGGCTCGAGTCGCGCGCCGCCGTCAGCGCCTGAACGACCATGAGCGCCGGCCTGTTCGAGCTGCGCAAGGACCAGATCACGGGCTGGTGGGTCGCCACGATCGTCGACCGCGACTTCGATCGCAGCCGGTTCGCCCGGGCCGGCGAAACGGTCACAGACGGCCGCGGCCTCCAGAACTGCAGGACCCCGGCGGGGTGACGGCTCCGC
>CAYXVP010000396.1:0-1846 GCA_964468305.1 uncultured Anaerolinea sp.
GCGACCGCGATGGCCGGGGTCCACGGCGTCTCGCCGCTGGCCATCGCCTCGAAGTGCTTCGGCAGGTCGAAGTAGAAGCGCGGCATCCTTGCCGTCCGCATCGCCGCGCGGGCCCGCTCGGACGCCGCGACCATGGCCAGGCCGGGCGCGGCCATCCAGGCCTTCTGCGAGGCCGTCGCGACGACGTCGATGCCCCAGCCGTCCATGTCGAACGGCACGGCGCCCAGCGACGACACGGTGTCGACCAGGATGAGCGCCTCGGGCGCTGCCTGGCGGATCGCGGCCGCGAGCTCCTGAATCGGGTTCATGACCCCCGTCGAGGTCTCGTTGTGGGTCAGCAGCACGGCCCTGTACTCGCCCATCCCGAGCCGTTCCCTGACCTCGTCGGGCGCCGCTGACCAGCCCCACTCGGCCGAGACGCGGTCGACGCTGGCCCCGTATGCCTCGGCGATCCTGGCGAAGCGGTCGCCGAAGGCGCCGATCGATACGCCCAGCACGCGGTCGCCGGGCGAGAGGGTGTTGACGATCGCGGCCTCGAGCCCGCCGGTCCCGGCGCAGGACAGGATCGCGATCTCGCCCGTCGTGCCGAAGTAGGGCTTCGGGCCCGCTTGGGGTGGCGCGAGCAGCGCGCGGAATTCCGGCCCGCGGTGGTTGATCATCGGCCGCCCGCCGGCCTCCTTCACCGATGGCGGGAGCGACGTCGGGCCGGGGATGCGCAGGTTCGGCTCGAAGCGGGTCAAGCGAAGTCCTCCGTGGGCGGTCGCGCGACGCCCGGATGGTCGCACGACGCGGCCAGAGTTGCCATCGGCGCGAGTCACATCGACGTGCGGCTCGGGCGTCGCTAGACTGCCCGGCCGAGCACGGGCGATCGATCTCGAGGAGGACGCGTGGGGGACATCCGTCGACGAGCAATGACCGCCCTGGCTGGGGCCGCCCTGGCGCTCGCCCCCATGACCGCGCCGATCGTCGCGGCCGATGGCCTCGCCGTGGACGACACCTACCCAGCCGCAACCGAAGACACGCCCCTGATCGTTCCCGTCGACCAGGGAGTCCTCGCGAACGACACCGGCGGCAGCCTGGTGCTCTGCGTCGCCTCGTTCGATACGGCGGGCCTGGCCGGCACGGTCGACCCCATGAACCCGGACGGCTCGTTCACCTACACCCCGCCGCCGGACTTCAACGGCGTCACGACATTCACCTACGAGGTGGGCACCCTCGTCGCCGGGCAATGCCCGCCGCCGCCAACCGGTGAGGGCACGGCGACCGTCACGATCACGGTGGCCGCCGTGAACGACCCACCGGTTGCGGTCGCCGACAGCTTCACGGCGCTCAAGGATCGAACGCTCACCGTGGCGGCGCCCGGGGTGCTCCACAACGATTCGGACGTCGACGGCGACACCCTGACCGCGGTCAAGAAGTCGTCGCCGGCGCATGGCGTCGTCACCCTCGCGCCAGACGGCGGGTTCAGCTACACGCCCAACTCGGGCTATGTCGGGCCGGACCAGTTCTTGTACTCGGCCAGCGACGGGACGGCGCAGAGCCAAGAGCGGCTGGTGAGCCTGAACGTCGTCGCGGTGCCGCCGTCGCCGACGCCCGTTCCCACGTCGACGCCGGTCCCCCCGACGGCCGCACCGGAGCCGACGGCGACGGAGTCGGCCCTGCCGTCCGATTCGGGCCTGCCGAGCCCGTCCCCGGCGGAGAGCGTGCCGGCCTCGGTCGCGCCCAGCCCCGGTCCGGTCACGGGTCCGCCCTCGGTGCAGGGTTGTCTTCCGCACGTTTCGATCGGAGCCATGGCGCCCCCCACACCCCCTCTCCCCCATCCCTCCAACCTCCTCTCGCGCCGACC
>CAYXVP010000397.1:0-1835 GCA_964468305.1 uncultured Anaerolinea sp.
TCGACGAGCGAGCGGAAGAACGGCCATTGCTCGTACAGCCGGTTCAGGCGCCGACCGGCGTTGCGGTCGCCCGGGGCCCGGAACGCTTCAAGGGCGGTGCCGAGCCCGAACCAGGCCGGCAGCCCGATTCGGGCCTGTGACCAGGCGAAGACCCACGGAATCGCCCGCAGGTCGTCGATCGAGCGGCCGACCTCGAGGCCGGCCCGGCGCGCGGGTCGCGACCCGAGCTGCAGCCGGGTGATCTCATCGATCGGGGTCAGGCGGCCGAAGAACCCGGCGAAGCCGGGGTCGTCGTACACGAGCGCGCGGTAGGCGCGGCGCGCCTCGCCCGCGAGGAGATCCATCGTCGCAGCGGCGCCGCGTGGGTCGCCGTCGTGCGGCGCCAAGGAGTCGACCGCCGCCGCCGCGAGGACCTCCAGGTGCTGCAGCGCGATCTCGGGGTCGCCGTAGCGGGTCCAGACGACCTCGCCCTGCTCCGTCAGCTTCAGCCGGCCCCGCACCGAGCCGGGCGGCTGCGCCGAGACAGCGAGCTCGAGCTGGCCACCGCCCCTGCCGATGGCGCCGCCGCGGCCGTGGAAGAGCGTCAGCTCGATCCCGTGCCGGTCCGCCACGCTCGCGAGCTCCGCCTGGGCGCGGTGGAGCAACCAGTTGGACGCGACGTAGCCCAGCTCCTTGGTCGAATCCGAGTAGCCGAGCATCACCTCCTGCCGGCCGCCTCGCGAGGCGAGGTGTTCCCGGTATTCGGGATCGGTCGCCAGGCTCTCGAGCAGCGAGCCGGCCGCCGTGAGCGCCTCGGACGATTCGAGGAGCGGGACGACGTCCAGCTGCAGACCCTGGGCCTCGGCCTGCCCGGCGAGGTCGAGCACGTCGAGGACGTCCTGCTTCGAGGACGTGAACGAGACGACGTACCGCGACAGGGCGGGCGCGCCGAGCTGCCGCTGGATGCGAGCCATCGAGCGGAACGTCTCGAGCACCTCGTCCCGGGTCGGCTCCTGGCCGGCTGATGCGTTCGACAGGACGCGCCGATGGACGGCGGCGTGCTGGCGGACCTCGAGGCTCGCGAGATGGAACCCGAATGTCCGGACCTGCCAGACGAAGTCCTGGACCTCCCCCCATGCGGACCTCGCAAGGCCCACATCGACGAGCGCAACCTGGAGCTCGGCGAGCTCCTCGATGACCTCGTCCGCTGTGGAGTAGCCGGCCGTCGTGGCGCCACGGCGCTCGCCGAGCACGCGCACCCTCGTGTGGCGGAGCCGCTCGGCGATGAAGCCGAGCCGTTGCCGGAACGGCTCGTCCGGGTAGCGCTCGGCGAGGGTGCCCGCGAGCTGCGGCATCGCCAGCTCGTCGGCGACGAGGCGGTGGGCGAGCGCGGCGGGTACCGCACTCCCCCGAACCTTCGCCGAGATCGTCTGGGAGAGCCGGCTCGCGACAGCTTCGTGGCCACGCAGCACGTGATCGGCGTGGATCCGGATCGTCTCCTCGGTCACGTCGTGGGTGACCGACGGATGGCCGTCGCGGTCGCTCCCGATCCAGGACCCGAAGCGGAGGAAGGCCGAGACGGCAGGCCGCTCGAGCTCGCGCGCACGTGGGCTGCGCGGTCCGGGCAGCATCGTGTCGACGAGGCTGTACAGACGAGGCACGAGCCGGTAGATCGTCTCGTCGAAGACGACCATCGCGGTACGGACTTCGTCGATCGGCGACGGCGCACCGCGGCGGAGCTCCGCCGTCTGCCACAGGACGGCGATCTCCTCCCGGAGCTGGCGTCGAAGCTCGCGGTCGCCCCACGGCGAGAGGCGCGGGTCGTCCGCCCGATCCAGCAGGTGCGCGACCCGGCG
>CAYXVP010000398.1:0-1834 GCA_964468305.1 uncultured Anaerolinea sp.
GACCCAGTCGAGCTGGTCGAGACGCTCAACGGCCTGGCGGGTGGCCACGGGGTGGGGCGCATCGACCACGTCGAGGACCGCCTGGTCGGGATCAAGAGTCGCGAGGTGTACGAGGCCCCGGCCGCGGTCGTCCTGCACACGGCGCACCGCGCGCTCGAGGGGCTGACGCTGTCCAAGGATCAGCTGCGGTTCGGCCGGGTCATCGCCGACGAGGTCGCCCAGGCGACGTATGACGGGCTCTGGTTCACCCGCCTGCAGGCGCAGCTGCGCGGCTTCGTCGCCGCGGCGCAGCAGGTCGTGACCGGCGACGTTCGGATCAAGCTCGACCACGGCACCGCCGCCATCGCCGGGCGCCGCAGCCCGAGCTCCCTCTACGATCGGGCCCTCGCGACCTACGACGAGGGGGACGCCTTCGACCATGCCAGCGCCGTCGGCTTCATCTCGATCTTCGGGCTGCCGCTGCGGACTGAGGCGGCGCGGGGTGGCGGCCCGAAGCCGGAGCAGGTCCTCGCTGCGCTACCGGTCGAGGTCGTCGACGCGAAGGAGACGCCGGTCGCTGTCGGCGGCTGACGCCTCGTGAAGGCGTGGGGCGGGCGCTTCGGCGGCTCGCCGGACGAGCTATCCCTGGCGTTCGGTCGATCGATCGACGTCGACGGCGAGCTGGCGATCGACGACATCACCGCCTCGATCGCGCACGTCCACGGGCTCGAGCGAGCCGGCCTCGTCAACTCGGGCGAGGCGGAGCGGCTCGTCGCGGGGCTCACGGCGCTTCGAGGCGAGATCGTCGCGGGGACGCTGGCCTGGGACCCGGCCCTCGAGGATGTCCACCTGAACGTCGAGTTCGCGCTCGAGGCAAGGATCGGGCCGGTCGCCGGGAAGCTGCACACCGGCCGGTCGCGCAACGACCAGGTCTCGACCGACATGCGGCTCTGGACGCGGCGCACGATCGACGAGCTCGACGCGACGATCGTCGGCCTCGAGCGGGCGATCGTGGGGCTTGCGCGGCGACACGCGACGGCCGTAATGCCCTCGCACACTCACGTCCAACCTGCCCAGCCCGTCCTGTTCGCACATCACCTGCTCGCCTTCGTGGAGATGCTCGAGCGCGACCGCGGGCGTTTCGCCGACGCAAGACGACGCGCCAACGTCTCACCGCTGGGCTCCGGTGCGATCGCCGGCGCCGGGTTCGCGCTCGACCGGGAGGCCGTTGCCGGCGAGCTCGGGTTCGACGGCGTGACCCGCAACTCCATCGACGCCTCGGGCGACCGCGACTTCGTCGCCGAGACCCTCGCCGCCGCCGCCCTCGCGATGGTTCACCTCTCGCGTCTCGCCGAGGAGCTCGTGTGGTGGTCGAACCCGCGCTTCGGCTTCGTTCGCCTCGCGGACGCCGACTCGACCGGCTCGTCCATGCTGCCCAACAAGCGCAACCCCGACCCCGCCGAGCTCGTGCGCGGACGGGCGGCGCGGGTGATCGGCGAGCTCGCGGGCTTCCTGGCCCTGCTGAAGGGCCTGCCCGCCGGCTACCAGCGCGACCTCCAGGAGAGTGTTCCGGCCCTTTTCGAGTCCTGCCGGGCGCTGGCGGCCTCGCTCGCCGTCATGACCGGGATCGTCGAGCGGCTGCACGTCGACGAGGCCCGCCTGCGCGAGGCGGCGGCGCAGGGATTCTCGACCGCGGTCGCCGTCGCCGACCGGTTGGTGGAGCGCGGCGTACCGTTCCGCGCGGCGCACCACGTCGTCGGCGCGCTGGTGCGTGAGGCGGACGCAAGCGGCGCCGGCCTCGACACGCTGGACGACGAGGCCATTCGCGCGGCGCTGCGGGCGAGCGACGAGCCGG
>CAYXVP010000399.1:0-599 GCA_964468305.1 uncultured Anaerolinea sp.
AGGCGGCGCTCAACCACGTGACCGCGACCCGCATGACTCCCGAACGCGTCGCGAATCGCGTGGCGGAGGTGGGCCGTGAGCTCGATGCCGCGGCCTCCGCTCCGGCGACCTGGTGGATCACGTCGACCACGCGCCCGGCCGACCTCGCCCTTCGCCTCGCCGCTGCCGGGCTGCGGCCGGAGGAGCCGGAGTTCGGGATGGTCTACCGGCTGGCCGACGGCGTCCCGGACATCGCGCTCCCGGACGGGGCGACCCTCGAGGAGCTCGCGCCGACGGCCGACCTGGGGGAGTGGATGGCGGTGATGCGCGCGGCATATGGCTGGACGAGGCAATCCAAGGCCGATGCCTTCCTGGAGCTGTATCGCCTCCGACCCGGCGAGACGCCACCCTGGACGCACGTGCTGGCGAGGTGGCATGGCCGACCGGCCGCCGCGGGCTCCCTGTTCACCTTCGACGGTCACGCATTCGTCACGAACATCGGGACCATCCCGGAGGCGCGGGCATTCGGGCTCGGCTCGGCGATCACCGCGGCGACGCTTGGCTTCGCCCAGCGCCAGGGGTTCCCCCAGGCCAGCCCGAACGCCCCGGTCCTGGGCCGC
>CAYXVP010000399.1:609-1834 GCA_964468305.1 uncultured Anaerolinea sp.
ATCCGGTACGAGGGGCCGCGGGGCGGCCCCGGGATGCCCGAGATGCTCGGGCACACGTCGGCGCTCGCGGGGCAGGGGCTCGTCGATTCGGTCGCGCTCATCACCGACGGCCGGTTCTCCGGGGGATCGCGCGGCATCTCGGTCGGCCACGTCTCCCCCGAGGCGGCGGCGGGCGGCCCGATCGCGCTCGTGCGCGACGGAGACGAGCTCGTGAACGCCCTGGAGGGGGGCCGGCTGTCGGGCTCGGCTCGGCGGGCACCGCGGCGACGCTTGGCTTCGCCCGGCGCCAGGGGTTCGCCCAGGCCAGCCTGACCGCCTCGGTCATGGGCCGCGCGATGTATGCCCGCCTCGGCTTTCGCGAGGAGTGCCGGCTCGACCGGCTGACGATCGGTGCGTGAGCGACCCGGTGCGATCATGGCCCGCGTGACCGGTGTCGAGGCTGGCTCGCTGTTCACGCTCGACCCGGGCCGCGCCTATCCGGTCCTCCAGCGCGCCGACGGCATCCACGTCTGGGACCAGGACGGGCGCCGGCTCCTGGACGCGATCGCCGGCATCGCCGTCGCCAACATCGGCTACGGGCGCCAGGAGGTCGTCGACGCGATCGCCGACCAGGCGGCCAGGCTCCCCTACGCCGTGGGCAATATCTTCGCGACGCAGCCCGCGATCGATCTCGCCGCCGCGATCGCGAAGGTGACGCCGGGCGACCTCGACTCGGTGCACTTCACGTCGGGCGGTTCCGAAGCCGTCGAGGTGGCGCTGAAGATCGCCCGGCACACCCACGTCATCCGCGGTGAAGCCGAGCGCACCGTGTTCATCCCGCGCTGGACCAACTATCCCGGCCCGACGTTCGGCGGGCTGACGGTCGGCGGCTCTCGCCTCCGGCGGCGCATTTATGAGCCGCTTCTCCAGCAGACCCCGCACATCCGGACGCCGTACGAGTACCGCTGCCCGTGGCCGGAGGACCATCCGGCATGCGGGGCGCCCGCGGCCGCGGAGCTCGAGGCCGCCATCCTCGCCGCCGGCCCGGAGCGCATTGCCGCGTTCATAGCCGAGCCGATCATCGCGTCCGTCGGTGGCGCCATCCGCCCTCCCGACGACTACTGGCCGCGCATTCGCGAGATCTGCGACCGGTACGGCGTCCTGTTGATCGCCGACGAGATCGTGACCGGGTTCGGGCGGACCGGCCGCGACTTCGCGATGCAGCACTGGGGCGTCGTGCCCGACG
>CAYXVP010000400.1:0-1830 GCA_964468305.1 uncultured Anaerolinea sp.
CGATGCGCGTCCGAAAGGCTGTGTTCCCGGCGGCCGGATGGGGTACCCGGTTCCTGCCGGCGACCAAGGCGCAGCCGAAGGAGATGCTGCCCCTCGTCGACAAGCCGGTCATCCAGTACGCGGTCGAGGAGGCCGTGGCCGCCGGCATCGAGCAGGTGATCATCGTCACCTCGAGCCAGAAGAGGGCGATCGAGGACCACTTCGACCTGTCCTACGAGCTCGAGCAGCTGCTCGAGGAAAAGGGCGAGATCGAGAAGCTCCGCCAGGTCCGCCGAATCAGTGACCTGGCCCAGATCGCCTACGTCCGCCAGAAGGAGCAGCTCGGGCTCGGCCACGCGATCCTGATGGCCAAGGACGTCGTCGGCCACGAGCCGTTCGCGGTGCTGCTCCCTGACGACGTGATCATCGCCGACCGCCCCGCGATCGGGCAGCTGATCCACGCGTACGAGCAGACGCACTCCTCCGTCGTCGCGGTCGCCGATGTCCCGACCGCGGAGGTCTCCCGCTACGGGATCGTCGCCGCCGAGACCGACGAGAGCCACCTCGACGGCGGGCGCCTCCAGCGCATGACCGCGATCGTCGAGAAGCCGGAGCCGAAGGACGCGCCCTCGACCCTTGCCGTCATCGGCCGCTACGTGCTGACCCCGAAGATCTTCGACAAGCTCGAGCAGACCCAGCGCGGCGCCGGTGGCGAGATCCAGCTCACGGACGCCATCGAGGCGCTGATGGACGAGCAGTCCGTGTACACGTACCAGTTCGAGGGAACGCGCTACGACGCGGGCACGACGATGGGCTGGCTGATGGCGACGGTCGACATCGCGCTCACCAGGCCCGACCTCGCCAACGAGCTGCGGGAGCACCTGCGAGGGCTCGACGCTTGACCGAAATCGGCACCGTCCTCGGCGGGCGGTACCGCCTCGTGGAGCTGCTCGGCCAGGGTGGGATGGCCACCATCTATCGGGCCCGGGACAACCAGCTCGAGCGAGACGTCGCGGTCAAGATCCTGCGTCCCGAGTACGGCGCGGATCCGGACTTCATCGACCGCTTCCGACACGAGGCCCAGTCGGCCGCGTCGTTGAACCACCCCGGGATCGTGGCGGTGTACGACTACGGCACCGACCCGTCCGGGCCGTTCATCGTCATGGAGGTCGTCGAGGGCGAGGACCTCGCGACGATCGTTCGCCGGACCGGGGCGCTGCCACCTCGAGCCGCCGCCCGCCTGGTGGCGCAGGCGGCCCGAGCGGTCGCCGTCGCGCACGACCGGGGCTTCGTCCACCGCGACATCAAGCCGGCCAACATTCTCGTGACGCGCGAGGGTCGGGTGAAGGTGACCGATTTCGGCATCGCCCGCGCCCTGTCCGAGTCGGCGCTCACGCTGCCCGGGACGACGCTCGGCTCGGTCCACTACTTCAGCCCCGAGCAGGCGCGCGGCGAGATGGCAGGGCCCGCGTCCGACATCTACAGCCTGGGCGTCGTCCTGTACGAGCTGCTCACCGGCCGCCGGCCGTGGACCGGCGACACCGCCGCGGCGATCGCGACGGCGCGCCTGACGGGCGCGGTTCCCAGCCCGTCCGCCGCCCACGGCGGCATTCCGCCGACGCTCGAAACGATCACCCGCAGGGCGCTCGCCCCCGACCCTGATCAACGGTACGCATCTGCCGCCGAGATGGCGGAAGCGCTCGAGTCGTTCCTCGGCGAGGAACGTGGTGATGCGGGCGCGCGGGCCGGCGCTGGGGTGGCGGCGGGCGGGGCCGCCGCAGCGGGGGCCTCGGGTTCCACTGTCGCCGCAGGCGCGGCAGGGGCCGCCGCAGCGGGACCGAGCGTTGGTGC
>CAYXVP010000401.1:0-1805 GCA_964468305.1 uncultured Anaerolinea sp.
ATAGCCCTCGTTGAAGATGAGGTAGAGGACGCGGAGAACGGCGTCGAGACGTTCCGGCAGGACCTCTGACGGCGGGACCCGATACGGGATGCGGGCGTCGCGGATCTTGCGTTTCGCGCGCACAAGGCGCTGGGCGAGGGTCGGCTCGGGAAGGAGGAACGCCCGCGCGATCTCCGGAGTCGTCAGTCCTCCCAGGGTTCGCAGCGTGAGCGCGACGCGGGCATCTGGCGCCAGCGCCGGATGGCAGCACGTGAAGATCAATCGGAGCCTGTCGTCGATGCCCTCCGTCGCGCTCACCTCCCGTGGCCAGCCGCCGGCGGATTCGCTCTCCGCCTCGCGCTGAAGCTGCTCGGTCTTTTCGACCAGGCGCCTGGCGCGCCGGACTCGGTCGATGGCAGCGTTCTTCGCAGTCGTCGTGATCCATGCCGCCGGATTCCGCGGTACGCCGGCCGTCGGCCAGGTCTCGAGCGCCCTGGCAAACGCGTCCTGGACCGCCTCCTCGGCGAGGTCGAAATCGCCGAGCACACGGATCAGCGTCGCGACCGCCCGGCCCGACTCCTCGCGGAACAGGCGGTCGACGACGTCATGTGCGGCTGGTCGTGTCGCCGTCGGCCTCGAGCCTCAGCTGAACTGGCCGACGACGTCAGCCGCGTTGAAGTCGATGATCGGGCGAATCTCGACGGTGCCGTATTTCGCCCCCGGGCACGCCGCGGCAAGCTGCAGCGCCTCGTCGAGATCCTTCGCGTCGATGAGGTAGAACCCGCCGAGGGCTTCCTTGGTCTCGGCGAACGGTCCGTCAGTCGTGAGGGTCTGACCGTTCTTGATTCGAACGGTCGTTGCCGAGGTCACGGGCTGGAGGGCCTCGCCGCCAGCATGGAAGCCCCGGTCCTTGAGCATCTGGGTGTACTGGTTCCACTCTTCCATGATCTGGCCGAACGCCACCGGATCCGAGGGTGGCGCGGGGTTTGCCGTGTTCTCGTCGTAGAGCAGGATGGCGTAGCGCATCGAGGACCTCCATCGGCGGCGCGTCTCGCCGCCCGCACCGGATCGACGATTCAGGGGTCGCGGAATCGACAGCACGCTAGCATCCGGTCCATGCCGAAGGAGCAGGAGGTCCTCCGGTTCGGGGATCGCGAGGTCGTGGTCACCAACCCGGGCAAGGTCTTCTTCGAGGCGATCGGCGCGACGAAGCTCGATCTCGTTCGGTTCTACCTCGCGGTCGCGCCGGGCGCGCTCGCCGCGGCCGGCGGCCGCCCGATGGCGCTCAAACGCTTCGTCAACGGCGCCGCCGGCGAGGCATTCTTCCAGAAGCGCGCGCCGGAGGGCCGGCCGGAATGGCTGCGCACGGTCACGTTGTCGTTCCCCTCAGGCCGGACCGCCGACGAGATCGTCGTCGACGATTCGGCGGTGCTCGCCTGGGTCTTGAACCCCGGTTGCATCGACCCAAACCCCCACCCCGTCCGGGCCGACACCTGGCCGGTGCGGGTGGAGGCCAAATTCGACCATTCCCTCGACTACGCGGTCATCGGCGCCCAGCTCAACGGCGCGATCGCGCCGCTCAAGGTGACGCTCAAGAACCAGGGCGCGGGCGCCGCGGTCCGGCCGCCGCTGCAGCCCGACGAGAAGCTCCCCAACGGCCTGCCGCTCGGCGCGTACATCGACACGAGCGGGCAGTGCCTCACGAACCCCGCGAACGGCGCCGCCATTCTGTGGATGGCCGTGCAGAACCTGGCGTCGCACGGGAACACGACCACCGGCCCCTAGGTCCGGGGCGGCTCGTACAGCCGATAAAACGGCGGGACCGG
>CAYXVP010000402.1:0-1802 GCA_964468305.1 uncultured Anaerolinea sp.
TTGGGTCCAACCCCCCCCCCCGTGGCGAAGCCGACCGGGGGGCCGTGGGCATAAGGTCTAGCCATTTTGCAAGTCCGCGGGGCATAGCGCGAGGGTCCTGCGCCTTCCAGCCGAATGGCGGCCGCGACCGTCCATACCATGCGCCTCGTGACCGACGAGGCGCTGCCCGAGCACGTCCGCGCCAATCGAGAATCCTGGGACCAGTACGCGCCCGAGATGGTCGCCCGGGGGCGCCGCGACTGGGCCGGTGAGCCGCACTGGGGCATATGGCACATCCCCGAGACCGAGCTCCGGCTCCTGCCCGACGATCTCGAGGGCAAAGACGCGCTCGAGATTGGATGCGGAACCGCGTACGTCTCGGCGTGGCTGGCGCGGCGGGGGGGCGCGCCCGGTCGGGCTCGACAACTCGCCCGCCCAGCTCGAGACTGCCCGCGGCTTCCAGCGCGAATTCGGCATCGACTTCCCGCTCCATCTCGGCTACGGCGAGAAGTTGCCGTTCGACGACGCCTCGTTCGACTACGCGATCAGCGAGTACGGCGCGGCGCTATGGGCCGATCCGTACGCGTGGATCCCCGAGGCCGCTCGGATCCTGCGACCCGGCGGCGGGCTCATGCTCCTCACCGGCGGCGCGATCATGCTCCTGACCATCCCCGACCTCGAGGCCGACGGGCCCGCCGGGACGCAGCTCCTTCGGCCCTACTTCGGCATGCATCGCGTGACCTGGCCCGACGACACCGGGGTCGAGTTCCACCTGCCGCACGGCGAGTGGGTCCGCCTGCTTCGCGACAACGGGTTCGAGATCGAGCGTCTCGTCGAGATCCAGGCGCCCACCAACGCCGTCGCCGAGCCGCAATGGAACTTCGTCACGCCGGACTGGGCGCGGCAGTGGCCGTCCGAGGAAGCCTGGATCGCCCGCAAGCGCGCCTGACGCGACCGGGGTCGGCTATTCCCCGATCACGCTCCAGATGAAGCCCATCGAGATGAAGAATCCCGAGAAGAGGGCAATCAGGCCGAGGCCGCCGTACGGCGAGTTCGCGCCCTCGTGCGGCACCAGCTGCAACCCGACGCCGAAGACGACGGCCCAGATCAAGAACGCGATGCCGAACAGCCACTTGCCGTTCGGCCCGGTGATCCGCTTGGTCCAGCGCGAACGGCCGTCAGCGGAAAAGATCGACTTCGCGATGATCACGATCAAGGCGGTGGCGACGCCGACCGCCCCGAACAGCGCCGGCAGGTTGTTCGGGAAGTTCTCGAACCAGAGCGTGAAGATCGTCACGGGCGCCGCCGATCGTAGCAGCAGACGAGGCGCGGAGATCGAGGGCTAGCATCAACCTCCGACCATGAACCGCTTCGAGCGCCTCGGGCGATGGTGCGCCCGCCACCGTCGCCCGGTCGTCGTCGCCTGGCTGGCGCTCGTCGCGCTGTCGGTTCCACTGGCGCTGCAAGCACCCGGCGTGCTCCGCGCGGGTGGGTTCATCAGCCCGGACCTCGAGTCGGCACGCGCCAAGGCCCTGCTCGAGACCGAGATCGGCGTCGCCCAGGCGGCCGTGGTTGTGGTCTTCCATTCCGACACGGCTCGCGCCGGAGAGCCCGGCTTCGAGGCCGCCGCGGCCGCGGCCATCGTCGACGTTCCGCACGCCCCGTACGTGCGCACCCTGGTCCCGCACTCTCTCTCCTCGCGCCAGGTCTCGGCGGACGGCCACACGGCCTACGACATCATCCTGCTCGACCTGCCGGCCGACGACTCGCCAAAGGCGTTGCCCGGTCTCCGCGCGGCCCTCCACGACGCGCCCGGTCTCGGG
>CAYXVP010000403.1:0-1797 GCA_964468305.1 uncultured Anaerolinea sp.
GCATCCCCGAGCCGCGAGCTGATCATGCGCACGCCATCGCCGATCTGGCGACGTGGTGGCTCTGACGAGCCTCATGGGTCAAGCCGGCGGGCAACGGCAATGACCTCCGCCCGGCGGTCGGCGCCGGGTCAGGCCGCCGCGGCTGGTGCTCCGGCACCCGCGCGAGTCACCACGCGCTCAGCGGTCGTGCCCTGGACGAAGAGCGTGAAGAGCACGACGCCGAACGTGATCTGCTGGAGGAGCGCTCGCTCAGGGAAGCTCGCCGGCAGCGACAGGGCCATCGCCACGGCGACCGCGCCGCGCAGGCCGGCCCAGAACATGACGTGCAGCCAGCCGATCGGCGGCGTGGGCAGGTGTGCCCGGTCGCCGAGCACCCGGGCCGTCCCTCCGACGAGCCCGTAGACCGTCGCGACGCGAGCCGCGAGGACGCCGACCACGCCCCACACGATCGAGCCGGCCGCCGTGACCAGGTCGCCGAGCGAGATCGCGAGGCCGACCAGCAGGAACGCGATCGCGGTCAGCAGGAACGCGATGAGCTCCCAGACGACGTCGAGGGTCTCGAGCGCGCGTGGGCTCAGTCCCACCGCGCGTCCGTATGTGCCAACGACCAGGCCTGCGACGACGGTGGCGATGATCCCGGACAGGTGCAGCCAGTCGGCGAGCACGTACGTGCCGTACGCGGCCGCGATGGAGAGCGTGATCTCGACGGGGTGATCGTCGACGAGCGCCAGCAGGCGCGATACGAGCCAGCCGCCGAAGAGCCCGATCACGACGCTGCCGACGACGGCGGCGATGACGGCCATGGCCGTGTCGGCCACTGATTGGCCGCCCGCGATCGTGGCGACGGCCGCCGAGAACAGGACGAGTGCCGTGCCGTCGTTGGCCAGGCTCTCGCCCTCGACAAGGGTCGCGAGGCGACGCGGGACCCCGAGGCGGCGGAACGTGGCGATGACCGCAACCGGGTCCGTGGCCGCGACCATGGTGCCGACAACGAGGCCGAGCTCGAACCGGAGGCCGGTCGCGACCGTCAGCACCGCCGCGACGACGAGCGCGGACACCACCACGCCAGGAACCGCCAATACGAGGATCCAGGCAAAGGTCCGCCGGAGGTGCTCGACGTCGAGCCGCAGCGCGGCCTCGAAGACCAGCCCCGGGACCAGCACCAGGAGCACGAGCTCCGGCGTCACCTGGATCACGCCGCGCGGCAGGACGCTGCCCGCGACAAGGCCGAGCACGACGAGGGTCACGGAGTAGGGGACTCGAAGGCGGGCCACGACGACGCCGGCCAGGGCGGCGACCGAAAGCAGCGCGACCACGACTCGGATCGCGTCGAGGCTCGTTGAGGCGCCCGTCTCGGTCAAGGCCTGCTCCCTCGAACCCACCTCGAACGCACCGGACTTGCCTCGCCCGGTCGTTGCTGGGCCGCACCGATGCCTGCCGGAGGGTACTGCCCCGAACCGGACTCAAGTACGGCTTGGAACCCACCGGGACCGTCCCATAACGTCCGATCCACGACGACCGCCGCGCAGGCTTCGTCGCGGGGTGTCGACTTGGCGATACAAGAAACGGTCCACCTCTCGAAAGGCACCATTGGATGGGCTCGATGGCATTGAACGAGCTTGGGAAGATGCTCACCGCCGCGGAGGTCGCGGAGATGCTCCATCTCCACGTCAATACCGTGAAACGCCTCGGTGACCGCGGCGAGCTGAAGTACTACCGCGTGTGCAAGCGCGGTGATCGTCGCTTCCTGCTCGAAGACGTCCGCCGCTTCCTCGACAACAACCGCTGATACCTGCG
>CAYXVP010000404.1:0-1792 GCA_964468305.1 uncultured Anaerolinea sp.
CCGAAACGCGGATGGGGTCCGGCAAGGGCGCGCCCGACCACTGGGTCGCGGTCGTCAAGCCGGGCCGCATCCTGTTCGAGATGGCTGGCGTGCCCCACGAAGAGGCGGCCGAGGCGATGCGCCTCGCCGGCCACAAGCTGCCGGTCGCGACGCGCGTCGTTTCCCGCGACGGCGCGGTCGATGGAGGGGAACATTGAGCGACATCGCCAAGGTTCGCGAGATGTCCGACAAGGAGCTCGCGGACGCCCTGCAGCAGGCCAAGCAGGACCTCTGGAGCGCCCGCTTCGCGTTGTCGACGCGGCAGCTCAACGACACCAGCAGCATTCCCCGGACACGGCGCGAGATCGCCCGCATCCTCACCGTCCAGCGTGAGCGCGAGACGGCTCGCGTCGCGTCGGCCAACGGAAAGGGCGCATAGGCGATGGCCGTGACCGAAAGCACCGCAGCCGTGCAGGGCAAGCGCAAGACGAAGATCGGGCGCGTGGTGAGCGACCGAATGAACAAGACGATCGTCGTGTCCGTCGAGCGGCTCGCCCGCCATCGGCTGTACAAGCGTGTCGTCCGCCTGACCACGAAGTTCAAGGCCCACGACGAGGCCAACGAAGCCCATGTCGGGGACACCGTGCGCATCGAGGAGTCCCGGCCGCTGTCGGCGACCAAGCGCTGGCGCCTGGTGGAGGTCGTCCAGCGCGCCGGCGATCATGGCGCCGCGGCCGAGCTCGAGCTGATTGCCGAGGAGGCCGCGGTCTCCGAGGCGATCCACGCCGCCGCGCACCCGGGCCGGGGCAAGCACGACGCCGGGACCGATGCGGCTGATGCAGCCGGCGAGTCGGCGGCCGAGTCCGACGCGGGCGACAAGGGCGGCGCGGCGTGATTCAGGCCCAGACCCGCCTCAAGGTGGCCGACAACACGGGTGCCCGGACGATCCAATGCATCCGGGTGATGGGCCGTTCCACGAAGACGACGGCGGGCATCGGCGACGTCATCGTCGCGAGCGTGAAGACCGCCATCCCCAACGCCGCCGTCAAGAAGGGCGACGTGGTCCAGGCCGTCATCGTGCGCACGGCGAAGGAGTTCGGCCGGCCCGACGGCAGCTACATCCGCTTCGACGAGAACGCCGCCGTGCTGATCAACAACCAGGGCAACCCGCGGGGGACACGCATCTTCGGTCCGGTGGCGCGCGAGCTGCGCGACCGGAATTACATGAAGATCGTCTCGCTCGCGCCGGAGGTGCTCTGATGCCCGCCGGCAGGACCCGGGTCCCCGAGATCCGGAAGGGCGACACCGTGCTCGTGCTGACCGGCAAGGACGCAGGCAAGCAGGGCACCGTCGAGCGCGTGCTCACGAATCCAGCGGCGCTGTCGCGCGTCGCGCCGCTGAGTGGCGGCAAGAGCGAGCGCGGCCGACGGGGCTTCTGGAAGCCCGCCTCGGCGCGGCCGGTCTCCGTCGTGGTCGAGGGCCTCAACATCGCGAAGCGCCACACGAAGCCGCGCCAGACCCAGGGCCGCACCGATCGTACGCCCAAGATCCAGCAGGGCGGCATCCTCGACATCGCGAAGCCGATCGACGTGTCGAACGTGATGCTCGTCTGCCCGAATTGCAAGGAGCCGACCCGGGTCCGGCACACCGTCCTCGAGGATGGTCGACGGGTGCGTGTCTGCAGCCACTGCGAGAAGGCGATCGAGGTGACCGCATGACCGAGCGACGGACGAGGCGCGCGGCCGCGGTCGAGGAGCCGGTGGTCGCCGCCGCCGAGACGGACGACGCGTCGGTCGACACCGACGCGGCGACC
>CAYXVP010000405.1:0-1787 GCA_964468305.1 uncultured Anaerolinea sp.
GCGCCCGCCCGCGTCCCGGATCTCGCCGGCGACCGCCTCCACCTTCGCCGCGGTTCGGCCGAGGCAGCCGACCGCGGCCCCGAGGCGCGCCAGGCGGATCGCCGTCGCGCGTCCGATCCCGGAGCCCGCGCCGGTAACCAGGGCCACGCGTCCCGCGAGCTGGTCGCTCCCATCCTGGGCGTGATCCATCATGCGTCCCCGACCTCGACCCGGATGCGCTTGTTGCTGCGGCCCTTCGACTCGTAGCCAGTGATGCGGACGCGCCCGACCTCGCGCGTGTTCGCGACGTGGGTGCCCCCGTCGGCCTGGAGATCCAGCCCCACGATCTCGATGGTGCGAACCTCGGCGATCCCCGGTGGCAGCAGATTGACCTTGGTCCGGATCAGGTCTGGGATCGCGAACGCCTCGTCGCGAGGCAGGACCTTGACCCGCACCTCGCGCTCGGCCGCGATCTCATCGTTGACCTTCGCCTCGATCTGGCCGACGAGCTCGCCGGACATGCGCTCGAACTCGAAGTCCATCCGGCCGCCCCCGGGCTCCATGTTGCCGCCGGTGACCTGGGCGCCGTAGTCGCGCCAGACCACGCCGCACAGGACGTGCAGCGCGGTATGGGTGCGCATGAGCAGGTATCGGCGCGGCCAGTCGATCTCGACGCCGACCATGTCCCCGACCGCCGGCGGTGTCGTGACGGATCCGGGGTCCAGGTCGTGGACGATCTCACCATCCGCCTTGCGCGCCGAGCGCACCGGCCAGGCCGACCCGTCGGCACGCCGCGCGATGGATCCGCTGTCCGCCGGCTGGCCGCCACCGCCCGGGTAGAACACGGTCGTGTCCAGGGCGATCGCCGGCCCGGGCTCGAGGTCGACGGCCACGATTCGGGCTTCGACGGACCGCGCGTAGGCGTCCGAATAGCACAGCTGCTGGCCTCGGGGCACGCCGAAAGGGTACCGAGGTCCGGTGCATCGAGGCATCGGAATAAGCCGCAGGTAAGTGCCGCTCGGTAGGGTCGAGCCCGACGCCCTGGATGGCCCGGTGCGGAGCGGGGCGGTCGGGTGAAGTCGCGTTCAGGGCGCGGCGCCGATGGTCCTGGTGGGACCCCTGACTATGGTCGCATCGACTCGATGCCGTGCCGTTCGTACGTTTGGGTCCCTCGATCAACCGAGGCGCAAATCATCGACGAGGAGACAGTACTGATGGCCCACCGCATTCGTCGGGCTTGGACCTTCGTCATGGCAGTGACGCCAATCGCGGCCATTGCCCTGGTCGAAGCGGCCATGCGGCGCTGGAGCTAACCCTCCCGCATCACCGACCTTTCCCCGGCCGATCGGTCCCTTCCTCCCGATTGGCCAGACGCGCGAACAGGACCCGGACCCTCCTCCGGGTCTTGTTCTTTTTCCGGCGTTTGCCGCTCGCCCCTGATCGGTGATCGGAGCGGTCAGCGGGCGGCGGATGCGGTCTTGCCCTCCAGCGGCGTGGGCACCAGCTCCAGCCGTATCGCGACCATGGCGGCCTCGACGCGGCCGGAGGCGCCCAGCTTGGCCAGGATGTTGCCGACGTGGACCCCTACGGTCTTCTGGCTGATGAACAGGCGCTCGCCGATCTCGCGGTTCGTGCGGCCCTCGGCGATGAGCGCGAGCACCTCGCGCTCGCGGCGCGACAGCCCGAACGCGTCCTTCTCGCGCCGGCCGCCGTCGTCCGGCGCAAAGGCTGCGGCGATGCCGCTCCCGCCGGCCGAGGCGAGCTCGGTTGCCCCCTCCCGACTCGCGATCGGCTCGCCGGTGGTCGCC
>CAYXVP010000406.1:0-1781 GCA_964468305.1 uncultured Anaerolinea sp.
GTAAGCAACCGACAGCAAGAATCCTGCCGGCAATTCCCTCTCGATGCTTACATTCCACTGCTGTACATAGCCGTTTGGATGGTGCACGCGATCTACCTCAGTGATTGATTGCACCACCTGCGTTAGGAACTGCTGAGTACCCTGGGTTCCAAGCGTGCGGCCAGGCGGCGGCGAAATACCATCCGGAAACGGAAGCGAGAGCGAATTATAAGGATGGGTTCCATCCACCGTTCCCGTATAAGTCGTGCTCGCCCCCATCCCCATTGAAACCGGAAAACGGGCTGTAGGGAAATCGTAAGACAGGGATGCTCTTCGCCGAGGCGAAGCAGGGCCTGGCAGACCTCGTGGCGGCGGTGAAAGCGCTCTAGCCTGGGCGCCTGTGGCACCTATGACACCCGCGGTGTCGTCCGGCTTGATCGCCGGTTGGATCATGCCGGCTGGTCGGGAGCCGACACGTCCACGACCTCGGCGCGAAGCGCATTCACGAGGTCGTTCGGGGCGAGGTGGAGGTTCACCCCTCTCGCTCCCCCACCGATGGCGACGACGGGCTGCTCCATGATGGCGGCGTCCGCGATGACCGGCCAGGCGCGGCTCGAGCCGAAGGGCGTGATGGTGTAGCGGACGTAGCCCGTGACCCCCTGCGCCTCGTCCGCGTCGGGCAGGGACAGGCGGCTCACGCCGAGGTGGCCGCGCAGCTTCGGCCAGTCGAAGCGGCGGCCTGCCGGGACGAGCACGAACAGGTAGTCGTCCTCGCCGCGGCGGACGACGATCGTGCGCAGCAGGGCCGCGAGCGGGATGCCTTGCATCTCGGCGCTCTCCCCGGCGCCGTTCGCCGGCTCGGTGCGGACGACGCGGTGGGCGACGCCGAGCTCGCGGGCGGCTGCGATCGCGGGTGTCTCGTCGGGCATCGGCGGAATGATCGTCGACCGGGCGGTGTGGCGACGCGCCTGGGCTACATGACGGGCGTTGCTCCGCCGTCCGCCTTTTCGCCGTCGTCGGCCGGGCTGTACCACTTGTCGCGATCGGGGAACGCCAGCATCAGCTTCCGGAGCAAGCGGTGGAGCTGCCCCCGTTCCGCCGCGGTGAGGACCGACGCAATCCTCTGCTCGCGCTGCGCCTGCGTCCCGACCGTTCGATCCCAGGCGGCGTGACCCTTCTCCGTCGGCTCGATGAGCTGACCGCGGCGGTCGTTCGGATCCGGCAGGCGGCGGATGAGGCCGGCGGCCTCGAGGCGGTCCAGGCGGTTCGTCATCGCGCCACTGGACAGGCGCATGTCGCCTGCGAGCTGGCCGGGCGAGCGGCGGTACGGGGGGCCGTAGCTCCGTAGCCGGCCGAGGAGATGGAACGCCCGCCGGTCGAGTTCGTACTTGACGAGGGTCTCCTCCAGCGACCGATCGAAGTCCTTGTACAGGTTCTGGATGCGCTCGACGATGCCTTCGGTCGTCGGGTCGAGGTTGGGGATCTCGCGGGTCCAGATCGCGAGCCAGTCGTCGAGCCGGTCGTGCTCCCGCCCGTGCTTGGTCGCCATTGGGCAGCCAGTATCACCCTGGTGCGTCTCGATGTCAAATCATTCGATATCGAATCACTTGACATCAAACTACCGAGCGAGTTAGGCTTCGGTCGTTCGAGATCGAGAGGTCCGACATCGAGCCAAAATTAGACCAGGCGAAGGGCAAGGATATATGGACGCAGTGACGAGCTTCGAGCTCGAAGCACAGCGGCGGCGTGAGACCGTCGCCGCCACGGTCTCGTCCGAGACGGCGGCAGTCGTCCTGGTTCAC
>CAYXVP010000407.1:0-1773 GCA_964468305.1 uncultured Anaerolinea sp.
GGCCGGGGGTTACGGTTGCCCCGTGGGTCCAGGGGGCCTATCTAGGGGGCGAGGCCGCCACGGTAGGTGCGCCGATGGACTCGCCCGATGCGCGTCGGCGTAACCGTCCCCATGGCCTACGGCGAGACGGCCGATGGGCGGGCGACGACGTTCGCCGAGACCCGCGAGTACGCGACCATCGCCGAGCAGCTCGGGCTCGACTCGATCTGGGTGTTCGATCACCTGCTCTTCCGCTTCCCACCGGACCCGGACGAGGGTCCCCACGAGGCCTGGACGACACTGTCTGCCCTGGCACCGGTGGTGCCGCGGGTGGAGCTGGGAGCTCTGGTCATGTGCTCGTCGTTCCGGCCCGCGGGCCTCATGGCCAAGCAGGCGGCGACGCTCGACGACCTGTCCGGCGGGCGTCTGATGCTGGGCCTCGGGTCCGGCTGGCACGAGCCCGAGTACCAGGCGTTCGGCCTGCCCTTCGACCACCTCGTGGGCCGCTTCGCCGAGGACCTCGAGGTGGTCGCGAGGCTCCTGCGGGGCGACACGGTCGACCTCGAGGGGCAGTGGCGCACGTACCGGGGGGCCGTGTTGCTGCCGCCGCCGGCGCGGCGCACGCCGATCCTCGTCGCCGCCAAGGGCGAGCGAATGCTCCGCCTCACAGCGACATGGGCCGACGCCTGGAACACCGCTTGGTTCGGTCGGGTCGACGACCGGCTGCGGACGCGCGTCCGCGATCTCGATGCGGCATGCGCGGCCAGTGGGCGGGAGCCGGGCTCGCTCCGACGCACCGTCGGCATCCGGTTGCATCCCTCGGGCGCGGGCGCGGACGACGCGAGCGGCACCGATGCCGGCGCCGCCGGTCTCGCGGAGTTCTTCGACGAACTCGAAACCCTCGGGTTCGGCGACGCGATCATCTGGTCGCTGGCCAAGACGCCCTCCACACTCGAGCTCATTGCCGAGGCGCGCTCCATCCACCAGGCCCGGCGAGGCTGAACGAAGAAGAGCGGCCGGCGCTCGTCGAGCGGCCGGCCGCGGTATCGCTTCTGGGGGAGATCAGTTGGGCAGCCGCTGCACGTCCAGGAATTGCAGGGCGCCGGTCCCGAGCAGCGTCCCCGCCGAGTCATCGACGGGTAGCCACCACTCGGTGCCGTTGTCATCGCTGCCGTAGCGCGCGATGACGGCGCTGCCGTCGGGCACGAAGCTCATCGTGACGCTGTAGGAGCCGTTCGGGCCGACGGAACCCGGCGGCCCGATGACCCGCCCAATCGCCGAGCCGTCGAACGGCGCGACCACGACCGTGTAGGTCTGATCGGCGAGGCTCACGCGCGAGTAGGCGGTGTCATTCGACGCCGCTCGGTGAGTATGGCGAGGGGACCCCGGGCGAACGTTCCGTATTCCCGGCGCGTACCATCGGCGGCCCGTGAAGATCCAGGAAGCCGACGCCAAGAAGCTCCTGCTCGCGCAGGGCCTGCCGGTTCCTCCCTACGAGGTCGCGCGCTCGCCGGCGGAGGCGCGAGCCGCCGCGTCCCGCCTGCTCCATGGCGCGGGCCACGCCTCCCAGGTCGTGATCAAGGCGCAGGTGATGATCGGGGGGCGAGGCAAGGAGGGCGGCGTGAAGCTCGCGTCGACGGACGACGAGGCCGAGCACGTCGCCGACGCGATCCTGGGCATGTCGATCAAGGGCATCCCCGTCCGCAAGGTCCTCGTCCCACCCGCGGCGGACATCGTCAAGGCGTACTACCTCGCGGCGGTCCTCCACCCGGGCGCCCGGCCGATCCTGCCCCC
>CAYXVP010000408.1:0-1745 GCA_964468305.1 uncultured Anaerolinea sp.
CGTCGACGACACCTTCGCAGCCCGCGAAGGCCACGTCTCACCCTACGCACATTCGCCCTGGCCGTGATCTTCGCGCTTGGCTTCGTCTACCTGCTCATCACCGCCTTTCGGACTTCGCAACCGGTCGCTGCCTCGGCCGCCTGAGGGAGGACGGCCCTCGCTTCGGCGGCCGTCGTCTGTCAATGACTGCGATCGAACGTCCGGACCGAGCAGGCTACCGCATCGGCGCACGCCGGCTCGCCTGGCCGATCGGACTGCTCGGGCTTTCGGGACCATCGGGTCCGCCGCATTCACGATCGCCGCAGGAGTTGGATCGCCACAGCTCGCCGTGACGACGATCTTCGTCGCGTTCGCGCTCCTCGGCGGGCTGATTGCGACGCGCCGTCCCGAGAACAGCGTCGGCTGGCTGATGGCCTCGGCCGGGCTGATCGCCGTGTTCATGTTTCTCCCGACCGCGTATGGCTACTTCGTGACGGTCGATGCCCCCGGTCGCGGGCCACTCGGCGCCGAAGCCCTGTGGCTCGGGGCGTGGAGCTGGACGCCGCTCCTCGGCGCGGTCCTGCCATTGATCGCCGTCAGATTCCCGGATGGTCGGGTTGAGCAGCGTTGGCGTCAGGTCGACTGTGTCGCGGCCGTCGGCACGGTCGGGCTGGCCCTCAGCATCGCGCTGGCCCCTGGCAGCGTCGAGGCCAACTACCTCCCGATATCCGGGGCTGACCGGCTCAGCGTCCTGCCGCACAACCCGCTCAACGTGAGCCTAGGTGCCGGACCGCTCGACCTGGTGCGAGTCGCGGCCCTCGTGGTGATCGTGGTGGGGTATGGCCTGACGATCGCGGCCGTCATCGATCGCTTCCGGCGCGCAGACGGGGAGGAGCGTCTGCAGCTTCTCTGGTTCGGCTACGCGGTCGGCCTGGTCGGCTTTGCCGCCGCGTATGCGCTCGCCGCGTGGGGCTTCCTCGGCGGGCCGATCGGGGACGCGCTGCTGCCGCTCGACTTCGTCGCCTTCGGTGTCCCGATCGCAGTAACCGTGGGCATCCTGCGGTACCAGCTGCTTGACATCGAACTGGTCGTCAACCGGACCCTCGTCTACGGCTCGCTCACGACGCTGCTGGCGGCCGGGTATGCCGCGACGATCACGCTGCTGCAGCGGGTGGTCGTCGGCGCGTCGGGAACGACGTCCAACGTGATCTACGGGGTGGCCGCGTTCCTCGTCGTCGTCGCGTTCAGCCCGATGCGTGACTGGCTCCAGCGCCAGGTTGATCGCCGCCTCGGTCGACGGGACCCAGTCGCGATCCTGGGCGGCCTGAGGTCCAGCGTCACGGCCGTGCTTGACGCGCTCGAGCCAACGCGGGCCGCGGCTCGCCTCCTCGACGAGGCCATCGTCGCCTTCGAGGCGCGGGGCGGAGCGGTCTACCTTGACGACCCCGAACACGCTGTGGTGGTTCGCGGTGAGCCACTGGATGGGAGCGTCGAGCTCGAGGCGTCGATCCGATTTCGCGGACGAGCGCTCGGGAGGATGGAGCTCGGGTCGCGGCGCGGTCGTCGGGCGTACTCGACTGCCGATCGACGGGCGATCCAGGAGACCGCCGACGCGATCGGGGAAGCGATCGACCTAGCGCGACATTTGCGACCCAGAGCCCCGAACATCAAACCGTGACTGCCCGGCGCAGTGGCACGGACCTCGCGCACGCCGGGAGGCGCGCGTCGGCTAGCGGCGGCTCGCCGGGCGTCGCTGCGGGCTTCGC
>CAYXVP010000409.1:0-1745 GCA_964468305.1 uncultured Anaerolinea sp.
GGGGGTCCGCGTGTAGGGCTGGTAGATCGCGGCGTTCGAGAGGAGGTGGAAGGGCGGCCCGTTCACGGTCGGGGGGTTCGCCCGGGGGAATCCCAAGGCCGGCACGATCCAGCAGATGGACGGGGAGTGGCGGCTCGGGCGGAACGCGGCCCGGCTGGTGCCCTCCGCGGTCCGGACCCTGATCGCACGCCGGGCCACGCACCTGCCGCCGGCGACCCTTGCGCTCCTCGGCGACGCTGGCGTGCTGGGTCGCTCGTTCAGCGTCCGCGACCTGCTGGCGGTCGGCGGCTCCGTCGCGACGGGTGACTCCGCGGCCACGCTGCACCCGGCGGTCGAGGCCGGCCTCCTGCTCCAGCACCCGGAGGGCGACGCGGCCGACTACACGTTCACCCACGAGCAGGTCCGCGAGTTCGCCGTGAACCAGCTCTCGAACGCGCGCCGGCGCGACATCCACCGCAAGGTCGTCGATCTGCTGCTCGAGGGCGGCGAGGCTCCCACCGGGGGCCTGCAGATGCTCGCCCAGCACGCCCTCGCGGCGGGGGACACGGAGCGCGCGGCGCGTTTCTCGATCGACGCGGCCGCGGCGGCCCTCAAGTCCAATGCCCCCGACGAGGCGTTGCGCCTTGTCGAGGCGGCGCTGCCGGTCGTGTCGGCGCCGACGGATCGGCGCGTCCTGCTGACCTGCCGCGACGACGCGTACGCGGTGCTGCGCCGCTCGTCGGACCGCCTCGACGGCCTGTCCGAGCTGGGCGCCCTCGCCCAGGCGATGCGCGACCCCGGCCTCGAGATCGACGTCCAGCTGCGACGCGCGGCCGCGCTGCGAAGCGGTGGCGACCACGAGGCGGCGGTGGAGCTCGCGCGACGGGTCCGCGAGCGGGCGGCGAGCGCCGGCGACAAGGCGGCCGAGCTGCGGGCCAACCTCGAGCTCGGCCAGGCGCTCACGAAGACCACGCTCGGCGAGTCGTTCGGCATCTCGTCGTCCGAGGTCGACATCGACGCTGCGGAGGAGGCCTTTCGCCGGGCGATTGCCATCGCCGGGGAGGTCGGTAACGAACGAGCCCTCGCCGCCGCGCTGCGCGAGGTCGGGACACTCCTCGTCTCGCGCGTCCGAGACTGGTTCGTCGGCGAGCTGCGGACCGGTGCCGTGATGGACATCGCCCGCCAGGTGCTCGCAGGCGCGTCGGTCGACGAGCTGCTCCTCCAGACGCCGATCGGGCCGGTCGTCGGCGAGGCGAGCGCGCTGTTCCAGCGCGCGCTCGAGATCTACGAGCGGCTCGACGATCGAACCGGGGTCATGTCGACCGTCATCGCCATGGCGTACATCAATTACGCCCCGATCATCCACCTCACCTCGTCGGCCCGACACCTCGAGGAGATCCGGCGGGTGATCGGTCGCGCCGACGCCCTCGTGACCGAGAGCGAGCGCGCGCTGCAGGACCTGCAGATGCTCTTCGGCGTGCACGTGTACGCGCGGGCCAAGGTCGTGCCGGACCTCGCCCTCAGTCGTGGCCAGGAGGCGCATCGAGCCGCGAAGCTGCTCGGCGACCAGGCCACCGAGTTCGCCGCCGCCGGCGGCGTCGCGCTGGAGGAGCTCGAGCTCGGCGACGTCGCCGAGGCCGAGCGCTGGCTCGGGCTCGCGGCACAGGTCGTGTCGAACACGCCGACGCCGTACCGAACCCGCCAGCTCGAGTCGTGGCGTGGCCGCGCCCGCGCCGCCGCAGGTGACGCGGCTGGCATGCGTCTGC
>CAYXVP010000410.1:0-1741 GCA_964468305.1 uncultured Anaerolinea sp.
CCGAGTCCTGTTCGACGGCTTCGCCCGGGTCTACACCGAGGGCCGCGACGAGAGCCGGAACGGGTCCGATGCCGACGATGAGGTCGAGGGCCGCCTCCCGCCGCTGCGCGAGGGCGACGAGACCGACGTCCGCGACGTGACCACGACCCAGCACTTCACCGAGCCGCCGCCGCGCTACACCGAGGCCTCGCTGATCAAGGCGCTCGAGGAGCATGGCATCGGCCGCCCATCGACGTATGCCGCCACGATCTCGACCATCGTCGACCGCGGCTACGTCCGCATCGAGGAGCGGCGCCTCCACCCCGAGCCCGTCGCGGGGATCGTGGTCGACCTCCTGGTCGAGCACTTCGCCGACTACGTCGACCTCGAGTTCACCGCACGGATGGAGTCGGACCTCGACGAGGTAGCGACCGGCAAGCGGCCGTGGGTACCGCTGCTCCAGGCCTTTTATCCGCCGCTTCGCGAGCGCGTTGACGAGGTCCGCAAGACGACCCGCCGGCGAGACTTCACGACCGAGGCCACCGACGAGATCTGCTCGCTGGGGCATCCGATGGTCATCAGGCTGGGGCGCAACGGCCGCTTCCTCGCCTGCTCCCTGTACCCAGAGCACAAGGAGTCCCGACCGTTACCCGGCGACGAGCCGCCGGCCCAGACCGGGACCGGCGAGACCTGCCCGAAATGCGGCCTCGGAACGCTCGTCGGCAAGCGCGGCCGGTTCGGCCCGTTCGTGGGCTGCGATCGCTACCCCGACTGCGACTACATCCATCGCGACGGCCCGCAGCCGCCGGCACAGCTCCCGTTCGACGTCGTCTGCCCGAAGAACCAGGATGGCAAGCTGGTGGCGCGGCGAGCGCGGCGCACCGGGAACGTGTTCTGGGGTTGCTCGAACTACCCGAAGTGCGACTACACGACGAACTTCGAACCGATCGGTGCGCTCCCCGACCCTGGCGACGGGCCGGCCGCCCGGCGCGGCGACGGCTTCATCTGCCTGAAGGACGGGGCCGCGATCGAGGTGCCGAGCGAGGGCTCGGTCGTGGGCCTGCGCCTGCCCGGCGGCCCGCCCGATCCGGCGGCGCTCGCGCCGGTGCGGCGCCCCGGCTCGAACGGGACGACCGGCCGCCGGACGCAGGGTCGCGGTGGCGGACGAAGATCGGCCCGCGCGACTCGGACCGCGGGGCGGTCCAGCCCCTTACCCCCCCCACCGGCCAGGGACCCCTCTTTGGGCCCTCGGGAGGGCCCCCCGGCGGGCGCCCCGGCCCCCGCTCCCCACCGGGGGCCTGCACCCCCCCCCGCCCACATTTGCCGTTAAGGTGGCCCTGCCCAGCAGAATGAGTCTCACAAAGACAAAACGAAAACCCTTTCCTGAATGAAGCTTCTTTCCCAAGAGTTCCAGCTTAGTGGTGACGCCTCCTGGGTGGACACAGGCATCGACCTGCAGCCGGGCGAACATGTAGTCATCACGGCCACGGGGAAGCTGCGGTACGGCGATGCGAAGGAAGACAATGGGCCCGACGGCATCGCGCGCGGGTTCCGCGATCTCCTGCGCGTTCTGCCTTTCAACGATTCCGGACGCGGCGCCCTGATTGGCCGTATCGGCGACCAAGATGTGGCGCAACCCTTTCTGGCCGGGGCGCACTGCGATGAGGTTGCGCCGGTTGCCGGGCGTCTCGCACTCGGAATCAACCAGGAAAGCAAAGACCTGGGCAGCGGTACCTATGTCGTGCAGGTGGAAGTGTACGCT
>CAYXVP010000411.1:0-1738 GCA_964468305.1 uncultured Anaerolinea sp.
GCCGTCGAGCCGGTCGCCGAGCCCGAGGCGGCGCCCGCCCCCAGGGCGAGGCCACCCGACGGCGAGCCAAAGGCCGGGCCCGAGGCCCCCCAACGCCCGGCTGGCCCGCGTGGGCTGCGGCTGCGCTACCACAGCGACGTCATCCCGGCCCTCGGGAACCAGTTCGAGTACGCCAACCCGAACCAGGTGCCTCGCCTCCAGAAGATCGTGGTCAACATCGGGCTCGGCGAGGCACTGACGAACGCCAAGGCGATCGACGCCGCCTCGAGCGACCTGACGATGATCACCGGCCAGAAGCCGATCGTGATGAAGGCGCGCCGCTCGATCGCCCAGTTCAAGATCCGGACGGGCAACCCGATCGGGCTCAAGGTCACGCTCCGTGGCCAGCGCATGTGGGACTTCCTCGAGCGCATGACGTTGCTCGCTTTGCCCCGCATCCGCGACTTTCGGGGAACGCCGAGCCGCTCGTTCGACGGCCGCGGCAACTACACGCTCGGGCTGCGCGAGCAGATCGCGTTTCCCGAGATCGACTACGACAAGGTGGACCGTCTCCGCGGGCTCGAGGTCAGCATCGTCACGACGGCGAAGTCCGACGAGGAGTCGAAGCGTCTGCTCGAGCTCCTCGGCGTGCCCTTCGCCGGATGAGCCCAAACCCACCGATGCTCGCTTGTATCTCGCGCGACCGGACGGTCGATGCCGGCGTTGTCGCCTCCGCGCGCGGACTCACGCACGGTACGTGCGCTCGTCCGCGTCCTCGGCTTCGCCTTGGCCTCGACGTGCCCGGACCGGCGGTCTACCGCGCTCGACCGGCGGGTCCGGGCTAGGCGCGGGGAGGAGTCAGATGGCCAAGAAATCGTTGATCGCCAAGGCGAAGCGGAAGCCGAAGTTCGGCGTCCGCTCGTACCACCGCTGCACCGTCTGCGGCCGGCCGCGCGCGTACCTGCGCCGGTTCGCGCTATGCCGCATCTGCTTCCGGGAGCGAGCCCTCCAGGGCGAGCTGCCCGGCGTCACCAAGTCCAGCTGGTAGGTCCTGCATGAACATCTCCGATCCGATCGCGGACATGCTGACCCGCGTCCGAAATGCCTCCCGTGCGCGCCACACCGAGGTGGTCGTGCCGGCGTCGCGCACGAAGCGCGAGATCGCCCGCATCCTCAAGGACGAGGGCTTCATCGCCGACGTCGCCGAGGAGCAGCAGGGCCCCGGCCATGTGCTCCGCCTGCAGCTCCGATACGTCGACGGCAAGGTGCCGGTCGTTTCAGGGCTCAAACGGGTGAGCAAGCCTGGCCTGCGGGTCTACGCGGCCAAGACCGACATCCCGCGCGTGCTTGGCGGGCTCGGCATCGTCATCGTCAGCACGAGCCAGGGGATCATGACCGGCGCGCAGGCCCGCAAGGCCCAGCTCGGCGGCGAAGTCCTGGCGTACGTCTGGTAAGCGCGATGTCCCGAATCGGACGCCTGCCCATCGCCGTGCCTGCCGGGGTCGATGTCTCGATCGACGGCCGGAACGTCACGGTCAAGGGCCCGAGGGGCAGCCTCTCCCGCGAGCTCCATCCCGAGATGGGCGTCGCGCGCGACGGTGACCGGATCGTGGTGACCCGACCGTCGGAGGCGAAGACCCACAAGCAGCTCCACGGACTGACCCGGACCCTGGTCAACAACATGGTCGTCGGCGTGACCGCCGGCTACCGCAAGCCGCTCGAGATCACCGGCGTGGGCTATCGTGCGGCGCTCATCGGG
>CAYXVP010000412.1:0-1161 GCA_964468305.1 uncultured Anaerolinea sp.
GGGGCCTACCTGCCAAAGTAGGGGTTTTCCTTACACCTCGACTGCGGCCGGCGCCGAGCCTCGGTGCCGGCCGCTTCGTACCCCGGCCTGTACCATCCCGGCGATGTTCGAACGGACGGCGCTGGCCAGGGGGCCACGGGTGATCTCGACGCGCCTGTCCGGCGCCCGATCGGTGTCGGTCGCGGCATTCGTGCGAGCCGGCTCGCGGCTCGAGACGCGCGAGCAGGTGGGGATGGCCCACTTCCTCGAGCACCTCACCTTCAAGGGCACCGCCGCGTACCCGTCGACCCGCGCGCTGAGCGAGGCGATCGAGGGCGTCGGTGGCTCGTTCAACGCGGCGACGGATCGGGAGGCGACCGTCTACTGGGTGCGCGTCCCGCGGCGCGAGACCGAGCGGGCGATGACCGTCCTCGGCGAGCTCATCTGCCGGCCGAACCTCGACGCGGGCGAGATCGATCGCGAGCGGGAGGTCATCGTCGAGGAGATCCGCGGCTACCTCGACGATCCCGCGGAATACGCCCAGATTCTGTTCCAGCAGGCGATGTTCGGCTCGGGCGCGCTCGGTCGCGAGATCTGCGGCGAGGAGTCCGACGTCCGGGGCCTCCCGGGGGACGGCATCCGCGCCTTCTGGTCGGCGACGTACCGGCCGGCCAACGCCGTGGTGGCGGTGGCCGGCGACCTCGGGCATGACGAGGCGCTGGACCTCGCCGCGCGGACGTTCGGCCGTGGTAACGGCGCGGTCAGTGGCTTCGAACCGGCCCCGGCCCTGCCGGCCGGCGACCGCCTCCTCATCGGCCGTCGCGACACGACGCAGGCGCAGATCTGCGTCGGCCTCCCCGCGCTCCGGCGCGACCACCCCGATGCCTGGGCGCTCGCCGTGCTCAACGCCCTGCTGGGCGACGGGATGAGCAGCCGCCTCTTCCTGTCCCTAGTCGACCGCGATGCGCTCGCCTATGACGTCGGGTCGGGCATCGTCGAGTATGCGGACGCGGGCGCGCTCCAGATCACGGCCGGCGTCGACCCAGGCCGGTTGGCCCGGGCGCTCGACGGCGTTCTGCGCGAGCTCATCTCGCTGCGCGACACGGTCGTGGAGGTCGACGAGCTCGACAAGGCGAAGGCCTACCTCTCCGGCGGGCTCGAGCTGCGGATGGAGGAGACCCG
>CAYXVP010000412.1:1171-1720 GCA_964468305.1 uncultured Anaerolinea sp.
GCAACGATGTTTCAACCGTCGACGCGGTACCCTCGGATATAATCCTTTGAACAAAGTTCGCTAATTAATTGGAGGTTTTTCAAAGGATTTGCCCCAATGAATTAGGCGACCCCGACGGATAAACAGGACTATTGGGTATCCTCAAGAGAATTAGTTACTGATTTTAGGACCGTCCCTGCATCTGGTAGGACATGCGAGGCCAGGCCGTGAAGCCTGTTGGAGGTGACCCGCCACCTCGCGGCCTGGATCGGCGGTCAGGGGGCGTTGCACGATCGCGTCCTGACGCTCGACGAGGCCCTCGCCGCGATCTCGCGTGTGACGGCCGACGATGTGAATCGGATCGCTCGTGAGCTGTTCCGGGACGACGCGCTCCGTATGGCCGTCGTGGCGCCCGGCCGGTCGCTGCGCGGCCTCGACAGGCATCTCCGGCTGGCCGCATGACCCTCACGCCCGCCAGCGACCCCGCGCGGATCAACGACCTGCGCATGGCACGGGTCCACCTGCGCATGGGCCAGCTCACCCTGGCCCGAGCCGAGCTGGAGGACCTGT
>CAYXVP010000413.1:0-1714 GCA_964468305.1 uncultured Anaerolinea sp.
ATCGGTCCGCCTGCGGCCGGGGTGGATCACGATCGCCGGCAAGGAGCTCGCGGATCACCTGTTGAGCATCCGGTTGTATGTGCTGCTGGTCGTGCTCGGAATCGCGGCGTTGATCCCGCTGTACTTCGTGGGCGAGGACGTCCGCTCCGCGGCCTCCGCGGCGAGCGGGTATCCGGCGATCTTCCTGTACCTGTTCGCCTACCAGCCGCAGGGCGTGAACTTCGGGCCGCTTGCGTTCACGGTGCAGGCGTTCATCGCGATCGCGGCCCCGCTGCTTGGGGTCGCTTTCGGGTTCGATGCCGTGAACGGCGAACGCCACCAGGGCACGCTGCCGCGCCTCCTGTCCCAGCCGATCCACCGCGACGACGTCATCAACGGCAAGTTCGCCGGCGGCCTGCTGGCGATCACGATCGCCCTTGTCGTCGTGCTGCTGGTCATCACCGGATTCGGACTGCTGCGCCTCGGGATCGTGCCCAAGCCCGACGAGATCATCCGGCTCATCGCCTGGCTCGGCGTGACCGTCCTGTACGTGGCGCTCTGGCTCGCGTTCGGAATGCTCCTGTCGGTTGTCATCCGCCGGGCGGCGACCTCGGCCCTGGTGGGCTTCGGCGTCTGGCTGTTCGTGGCGATGCCGTTCATCGGCCCGCTGCTCGTGAGCCTGCTCGGAACGTTTCTGGCGTCCGGCGCGACCACGCAGGTCGAATACGCGAGCACGATCCAGTGGGTCGCGCGGCTGCTGCCGGGTCAGGTCTACGCGGAGGCATCGGCGGCCCTGCTCCGGCCGAGCCTGACGAGCGTCAGCGCCTCGGAGATCTACAGCGCCCAGGCGCAGCAGCAGATCCCGACGCTCCTGTCGTTCGATCAGAGCTTCCTGCTGATCCTGCCGCACATCGTGATCCTGTTTGCCCTGACCGTCGGCTGCTTCGCCCTCGCCTACGCGCGATTCATGCGCCAAGAGGTTCGGGCCTGACCGACGGCGGACGGCCTGCCGCGGTCGCGGCGAGCCTCCCGCCCTCCCCATGTGAACTGCGTTCCCAACGGTCAGGCTGACGGCTCGCCGCACCCGGGCGCGGCCGGGCCGTCGGCCCCACCCTCACGCGGGTGGGTAGCCCGTGATCCGGCGAATCTCGCGGTACAGCGGCCTTAGGCGGTCGTACATCGGCAAGTAGACCGAGCGGTAGAGATCCTCGTAGGTGCGATTCGCGGCGGGGGCGGGCTCGAAACGGTCCGCGATGCGGACCATGGCGGCGACGGCGTCCCCCGGGTCGGCGTGGATGCCCACGCCGAGCAGCACGTCGATCGCGGCGCCGAGGCCGGCCGCTTCGTGGGTATGCGGACGCGACGCGGGCAGGCCGAAGACGTCGGCGAACAGCTGCACGGCGGCCCGCGACTGCGACCCGCCGCCCGAGATGCGGAGCTCGCGGATGGGCACCTTGCTGCGCCGCACGGTGCGCTCGGCGTCCTCGCGCAGCGCGTAGGCGAGGCCCTCGAGGATCGCGCGATAGACGTGCGCCCGGCCGTGCACGTCGCCGAAGCCGACCATCGCCCCCTTGGCTTCAGGGCCCGGGTAGCGGACGCCCGGCATCCAGTAGGGCTGGAGCAGAAGGCCCATCGAGCCGGGGGTGGACGCGTTGAGCAGCTCCTCGAAGCGCGCCTCCGGCGGGATGTCGAGCGCACCGGCGCGGGCAACCCCGGTCGCCCCGAACCCCCCCTT
>CAYXVP010000414.1:0-1709 GCA_964468305.1 uncultured Anaerolinea sp.
GCGGGGAGGCCCGCGTCGATGTCGCCGCGAATCGCCGCGCAGGCCTCGGACGCGGTTTCGGGCAAACGGCGGCGCTCGCTCCCGAGTGACGCGACGAGGAACCGGAGCGGCACCTCGAACGGACGCCCGAACGAGTCGAACTGCCGGTCGACGATCTCACGGAACAGCGGCGCCCCGGCCGGTGGCGCGACATCGGCATCGGGCGCCGACTCGCCGCGCTCGAACGCGTCGCGCGCCGCGAAGGCCATCCCTCCACACAGGCCACGACCGACGTCGCCGATGCCGACGCTCACGAGACCGAGCTGCCACGTCCTCGCCGGTCCCGATGGCCAACGGTTCGCGAACCGGAAGCCGTGCACCGATGGGAGGAAGCCAGGAACGGCGTTGCTGGTCATCGACCCAAGGGTAGGCAACCACCCGTCTACGATCTGATGCGATGTCTGAAGTTGAGACAGAGCCCGCCACGGCGAAGCCCGCGACGACGCAGCCGGCGGCGCCTCGACACACGAACCGTCTCGCCGGCGAGACGAGCCCGTACCTGCTGCAGCACGCCCACAACCCGGTCGACTGGTACCCGTGGGGCCCGGAGGCGCTGACTCGCGCGAAGCTCCTCGACCGCCCGATCTTCCTCTCGATCGGCTACGCCGCCTGCCACTGGTGCCACGTCATGGAGCGCGAGTCGTTCGAGGACGAGGCGACCGCGGCGAACCTGAACAGCCGGTTCGTGTCAATCAAGGTCGACCGCGAGGAGCGGCCGGACCTCGACCAGATCTACATGGGCGCGGTCCAGGCGATGACCGGCAGTGGCGGCTGGCCGATGTCGGTGTTCCTCACGCCGGAGGGCCGGCCGTTCTACGGCGGCACCTACTTCCCGAACCGGCCGAGCCACGGCCTGCCCAGCTTCCAGCAACTGCTGCAGGGCATCGACCAGGCCTGGCGCGAGCAGCGTGGCGAGCTCGAGGAGGCCGGGCACCGGCTCGTCGGCCAGCTGTCCGCGCAATCGACCAACGCCGCCGGGCCCGGGCCCGGACCGGACCTGCTCGACACCGCGGTCGGGCTGCTCGATCAGACCTTCGATGCAACGAATGGGGGCTGGGGCGGAGCGCCGAAGTTCCCACAGCCGATGACCATCGAGTTCCTGCTCCGGCGGGCCGCGGCCGGCGACTCGCGGGCGCTCTCGCCGGCTCGACGGACGCTCGACCGGATGGCCGACGGCGGAATCCACGACCAGCTCGGCGGCGGCTTCCATCGGTACGCGACCGATGCGATCTGGCTCGTGCCCCACTTCGAGCAGATGCTCTACGACAACGCCCAGCTCGCCCGCGTCTACCTCCACGCCTGGTCGCTCACCGGTGACGCGCCCTACCGAAACGTCGCGACCGGCACCCTCGACTACATGCTCCGCGAGCTGACGACGACCGAGGGGGCGCTCGCTGCCAGCCAGGACGCGGACACGGAGGGTGTGGAGGGCGCCACCTTCACATGGCGCGCCGCGGAGGTCCGGGAGGCGCTCGGCGACGATGCGGCCCTGTTCTCCACCTCGTACGGCGTGACCGACCAGGGCAATTGGGAGGGGACGACCATCCTGTCCCGGGCCCGGCCGACGGCGGAGCTCGCCAAGCTCTACGCGATCCCGGGCGTGGAGATCGAGGCCAGGCTCGCGCGGGCACGAGCGCGACTCCTCGACGGCCGGAGGCGGCGCACCCAGC
>CAYXVP010000415.1:0-452 GCA_964468305.1 uncultured Anaerolinea sp.
TGCCCGCGCAGGAACTGCAGCGGCGCGACGCCCATGCCGATGAGATTCGAACGGTTAATGCGCTCGAAGCCCCCCGCCATCACCGGTTTCACGCCGAGCAGCATCCTGCCCTTGGCCGCCCAGTCCCGGGACGAGCCGGTCCCGTACTCCTTGCCGGCGATGACGATCAGGGGGACCGCCTCGGCGTCGTAGCGGACCGCGACGTCGTAGATGAAGCCCTCTTCGCCGTCGGGGAGGTGGGCCGTGTACGGACCCTCGCCCTCGCTCGCCAGCGCGTTCCGCAACCGGATGTTGCCGAACGTGCCCCGGATGAGGACCTCGTGGTGGCCTCGCCGGGAGCCATACGAGTTGAACTCGAGCGGGGTCACGCCATGGGCCTGCAGCCACTGCCCGGCGGGCGCCCAGGGCACGATCGAGCCCGCCGGCGAGATGTGGGCCGTCGTCACCGAGTC
>CAYXVP010000415.1:462-1692 GCA_964468305.1 uncultured Anaerolinea sp.
GGCAGGCGTCGCGCGGGGGCGCCCCGGGGGACGGACGAGCCCGCGGGGGCGTGGGGGTCGGTCGTCACCGTGTCGCCGGGTCCCGCGAGGGCGCGTGCCCCGACGATGTCGCCGATGGGGGCCGGGTCCATCGCCAGGTCGTCGAAGTACGGCGGGCGGGCGACGTAGGTCGAGTCCGGATCCCAGGCGTAGCGGTCGCCGTCCGGGATCGGCAGTGCCTTCCAGCGATCATCGCCGTCGAAGACGCTGGCGTACGTGCGGCGGAACAGCTCCGGATCGATCGAGTCGCGGATGACCTCGCGGACCTCGTCCGGCGCGGGCCAGATGTCGGCGAGGTAGACCGGCGTGCCGTCGCCACCGCGGCCGAGCGGTTCCGTCGTGAGGTCGATGTCGACGCGGCCGGCGAGCGCGATCGCGACGACGAGCGGCGGCGACGCCAGATAGTTCGCGCGCGCGAGCGGATGGATCCGGCCCTCGAAGTTGCGATTGCCCGACAGGACCGCCGCGGCCACCAGCTCGTTGTCCTCGATCGCCTTCGCGATCGGCTCATCGAGCGGCCCCGAGTTGCCGATGCATGTCGTGCAGCCATAACCGGCGAGAGCGAAGCCGAGCTGGTCGAGGGGCGCCATCAGGCCGGCGTTCTGCAGGTACGCCGTGACCGCCTTGGACCCCGGCGCGAGCGACGTCTTCACGGTCGGCGGCACGCGCAGGCCGCGGGCCACGGCGTTGCGCGCGAGCAGGCCCGCGCCGACCATGACCGTCGGGTTGGAGGTGTTGGTGCACGACGTGATTGCCGCGATCGCCACCGAGCCCGTGCGGATCCGGGCGGACTGGCCGCGGACCTGGACCGTCACGCTCGCGTAGTCGGTCGACACTGCCGGGGCCGCGCCCACCGTTGTGATCGGCGCGGCGGGAGCGGCTTCGACGGTCGCCGCGCCACTCGTGTAGCCCGGCGGGTCGCTGGCCGGGAACGACTCCGCCGACGACTCCTCGACGACGCCGCCCTCGGGCCGAATCGTCTCGAGGCGCTCCTCCGAGAGCGGCTGCAGGCCGTCCGGGAAGTTGGTCCGGAAGTTCTCGCGGAGCCCGGCCAGCGGGACACGATCCTGGGGTCGCCGGGGGCCGGCGACAGACGGCTCCACGCTCGCCAGGTCGAGCGTCAACAGGTCGTCGAAGGCCGGGGTATGGCCGGATCGGCGCCACAGGCCCTGCGCCTTCGCGTAGGCCTCG
>CAYXVP010000416.1:0-1680 GCA_964468305.1 uncultured Anaerolinea sp.
CGCCGGCCGCAGCGCGATCGTCGGCGGCTCGGTCGGTCCGCTCGGCGCGCCGACGCGCGAGCTGAGCCACCCCTCCGAGCCGGCAATCCGGGGCATCTTCCGCGAGCAGATCGAGGGTCTCCTCGAGGGCGGGGTCGACCTCATCGTGCTCGAGACGTTCTCGAGCCTCGCCCAGCTGATCATCGCCGCGGAGGAGGCACGCAAGGCCGCCGACCTTCCGATCCTCGCCTCGCTGACCTTCGGCGAGGAGATCGTGCTCGCCGACGGGACCGAGCCGGATGCTGCCGCGCAGGCCCTGGTCAGCGCGGGAGTCGACGCCCTCGGCGTCAACTGTGGTGCCGGGCCGATCGCGTCGATCGACGCGCTGTCACGTATGGCCCACGCAGGAGCGGGCGGGGGCGCGGCGCCGATCCTGTCGATCATGCCCAACGCCGGGCTGCCGCAGCGGCTCGAGGGCCGCTTCGTCTTCGCGGCGGGCGCCGACTACTTCGCCGACGCCACGCCGCGGATGCTCGCCGCGGGTGCGCGCATCGTCGGGGGCTGCTGCGGCACGACGCCGGGCCACATCGCGGCGATGCGGGCGGCCCTCGACACCCTCGCCGGCGACGAGGCGGCGCGTGCGCCACGAGTGGCTCCCGTGACCGTGCCCTCGGTCGAGCGGCCGTCCCTCCAGGTTCGCGCCGCCGAGACGACGACCGCTGCGCCCACCGGCGCGCCCGTGCGGACGCGGCTGGCGCAGGCGCTGGCCGCGGGCCGCTTCGTCGTCTCGGTCGAGATCGATCCGCCACGGAGCGTGCGGATCGAGCCGACGATCGAGGCCGCGAGGCTCCTCCGCGACGCCGGTGTCGACGTCGTCAACATCTCCGACTCGGCCATGGCCCGGGTCCGGATGGGCGCCTTCGCGGTGGCCTTCGGGATCCAGCACGACCTCGACCTCGAGTGTCTCGTGCACTGCACGACGCGGGACCGGAACCTCATGGCCCTCGAGTCGGAGCTGCTCGGCGCCCATGCCCTCGGCGTGCGCAACATCATCGCGCTCACCGGCGACCCGCCGCGGGTCGGTGACTACCCGACCGGGACCGGCGTCTGGGACGTCGACTCGATCGGGCTCATCGAGATCCTGGCCCGGCTCAATCGGGGCGAGGATCAGGCCGGCTCGCCTATCGGCCAGCCGGCGGCGTTCACCGTCGCCTGCGCCCTCGACCCAACCGCCGCGGACGCCGCGACGGAGTGGGATCGCCTGGAGCGAAAGCTCGCCGCCGGGGCCCATCTCGTGATGACCCAGCCGCTGTACTCGGTCGGCCAGGTCGAGGCCATGTTCGACGTCTCGCGATCGCCGCGTGTGCGCGCGGCGCTCGAAGAGGCGGGGCTCATCGGCGAATCGCAGCCGGGCGAGCTCGTGGTGCGGCGCGTGGTGTCGAGCGCGGCGGCGGGGGGTCGATCCAAGGCCTACGTCAACGGCAGCATGGTCACCGCGGCGCAGGGGGGGGGTGTATGGCGAAAAGTTTGTAAGGGGGGGGGGGGTGGGGAACCCGGCACGGTGGACGGCGCGTGAGGCGTCGCCTTGGATGGGTGTCTTCTTCTCCGCGGTACGGGGCCGGCCCGCGGGGCTAGCCGTCCGCCGGGCGGTCGAGCGCGTCGAGATAGGCTTGCCACTCCCACGCGAGGAGCGACTGCTTC
>CAYXVP010000417.1:0-1673 GCA_964468305.1 uncultured Anaerolinea sp.
CGCTCAAGCAGGCCGGCTATACGGTCGCCGTCGCGGGCGATGGCGTGGAGGCACTCAAGCTATGGGCGACGGAGCAGCCCGGCCTGATCCTCCTCGACGTCAGCCTGCCGAAGCTCGATGGCTACGGCGTCGCCGAACGGATCCGGTCCGACGAGGGCGGCAAGAGCCACGTGCCGATCATCATGCTGACCTCCGAGAAGGAGGTCGAGCAGAAGGTCCGCGGCCTGCGGGCCGGCGCCGACGACTACCTGGTCAAGCCCTTCCACCAGGCCGAGCTGCTGGCCCGGATGCGCGGCCTGCTGTCTCGGTTCACGGGTGGCGACGCCGCGGCGAGGGCGCGCCCGCCGATGGGCAAGATGATCGCGTTCTACGGTGCCAAGGGCGGCGTCGGGGCGACGACGATCGCGATCAACACCGCGATCTCGCTCCACAACTCGCTCGACCGGAAGGTCGCCCTGGTCGACGCCGTGCTCCAGTTCGGCGACCACCGCGTCTTCCTCGATCTCGGCAACGATCGAAAGAGCGTCACCGACCTGATGACCGCGCCGCAGCTCGACGCGGAACTGCTCAGGTCGGTCATCGTCAAGCACGACTCTGGCGTCGATCTCCTGCTCGCACCGACGAGCCCGGAGGAGGCCGACCTCGTCACGCCGGAGAACTTCGCCGGCATCCTGGCGATGCTCCGGACGATGTACGACTACGTCGTCGTCGACGTCGACAAGCGGCTCGGCGACCTCGTCCTGTCGGTGCTCGACCACGCCGACGAGGTCCAGATCGTCATGACGGCGGACCTGTCGTGCCTGAAGAACGTGCGCCTGGTGCTCGAGGCGCTGCGGCGGATCGGCTTCGATCCGAAGCGGCTCAAGCTCGTGCTCAACCGGTCGAACGCGTTCACCGGCATCTCCGTCGGCGCGGCCGAGAGCGCGCTCAAGCGCGAGTTCGAGACGAAGATCACGAACGAATACCGGACCGCGATCTCCGCCCAGAACACCGGCTCGCCGTTCAACCACGCCAAGCCCGATTCGCCGCTCGGCAAGGAGATCGTCGCCCTCGCCCATGCCATCGACGCCACCTTCGCGCCGCAGGTCCCGGCGACGGCCGGCGCTCCGGCCAGCGGCGCGCGCGCGGGTGCGATCAGGGCGCGTTAGAAGCGACGGGCACGACCTGGCGTTCGGTCGCTCAAGTAAGCGGTCGATAAGCCCAACTCGATAGCGTCGCGGCGTGCTCGCCACGCTGCTGTCCGCGACGCTCCTCGCCCTCGACGGGCGGGTCATTCGGGTCGAGGTCGACGTCGCGCCCGGGTTGCCCGGGTTCACGATCGTCGGCCTCGGCGACGCGTCGATTCGAGAGGCCCGCGAGCGCGTCCGCGGTGCGCTGCGCAACAGCGGCTTCGTCCACCCGCCGCGACGGATCACGGTCAACCTGGCCCCCGCGGATGTGCCCAAGACAGGCTCCGCGGCGGATCTCGCGATCGCGATCGGAATCCTCATCGGATCGGAGCAGTTCACAGCGCGCGCCGGCAGGGCGGCGCTGATTGGCGAGGTCTCGCTCGGCGGCGAGATTCGGCCGGTCCCCGGGCTGCTGCCGATGGTCGCGGCGCTGGCTCGGCGGGGCGTCCGCCGGGTCATCGTGCCGGCCGAGGGATTGGACGAGGCGCGTCTGATCGGAGGCCT
>CAYXVP010000418.1:0-1234 GCA_964468305.1 uncultured Anaerolinea sp.
CCCGACCAGCTCATGGCCGAGATCCAGGCGCTGCTGGGCGAGGTCCACGAGGCCTACGGCTGGTTCGGGCTCAAGCCCCGGTTCTCGTTCGCCACCAAGCCCGACAAGGCGATCGGCGACCCGGCCCTCTGGGAGCGAGCCGAGAAGCTGACGATGGAGGCCTTCGCGGCATCGGACATCAGCTACGAGCTGAAGCCCAAGGACGGGACGTTCTACGCACCGAAGATCGACATCTACATCGACGACGCACTGGGCCGGGAATGGCAGATGGCGACGATCCAGATCGACCTGACGATGCTGCCCGAGCGGTTCGACCTCACCTACGACGACGAGAACGGCGAGCAGGTCCGGCCGATCGCGATCCACCGCGCCATCTACGGCAGTCTCGAGCGGTTCATCGGCATCCTGATCGAGCACTTCGCCGGTGCGTTTCCTCTGTGGGTCGCGCCGGTGCAGGCCGTCGTCATCCCGATCGCGGATCGGCACGTCGGCCCGGCAGAGGAGCTCGCAGGCGTCCTTCGCGCGAAGGGCCTGCGGGTCGAGGTCGACGCCTCAGACGGCCGGATGCAGAACAAGATCCGCCTCGCCCAGGAGCAGAAGGTGCCGTACATGCTGGTCCTCGGCGACCGCGAGGTCGAGGCGAAGACGGCTGCGCCTCGGACGAGGGCGGGGGAGCAGCTGCCGCCGGAGGGCTGGGACGCCCTCGCCGACCGTGTCGCCGCCGAGGCGGCCGCGCGCGGCGCCTGACCGAGGCGATTGATTGGCCTGCCGGGCCGCCGCCGACCCTGTGCTATAGTCCCGCGGCGACCGGGGCGGGCGCGGCTTTGCCGTCCCTCAACCGGGCGCGACCAGAGCGTCGTTCGAGAGGGGAGCAACCATCAGCCGAGACCTGCGCGTCAACGAGATGATCCGGATCCCACAGGTTCGGGTGATCGACGATGAGGGCAACCAGCTGGGGGTCATGCCCACGCCGCAAACCCTGGGAATGGCGCAGGGGCGGGGCCCACCGGGGTATGGCGGGACCGTCGTCAGCATCTCGGGCTTCAGCGCGGCCCCTGGATTCTCGATCCGCACCTTGAACTGGACGGTGTTCCGCTGAATGTTGGCCTCGGGCACGATCCGGCTGATCCGGCCCTCGAACACCTGGTTCGGGAGGGCCTCGGTGGTGACCTCCGCGCGCATCCCCACGGCGAGCCGGGCGGAGTCGCCGAGCGGCACATCCACCCGCGCCTGG
>CAYXVP010000418.1:1244-1662 GCA_964468305.1 uncultured Anaerolinea sp.
CCAGCGACTTCGGGAAGGACACGTACGGGCGAAGGAAAAGGGAAAAGGAAAACAAGCGCAAGCAGCGCTCGGTGACCTTCAAGGAAGTGCGGCTCTCGCCGAAGATCGGCTCGGGCGACTTCGCGACGAAGCTCCATCGAGCTGTCGAATTCCTGGAGGACGGCGATCGAATCAAGGTGACGGTCCGCTTCCGCGGCCGTGAGCTGAGCCACCCAGAGCTCGGCCGCGTGCTTCTGGAGCGGTTCGCGGAACAGGTCAAGGAGCACGGGGTCATCGAACGGCAGCCGGTGCTCGAGGGCAAGTCGATGTTCATCGTCCTGGCCTCGACCCACAAGCCGAAGGTGGTGGAAGCGCCGCAGCGACCCGGTCGGCCAGACGGAGGGGCGGCCGCTGTCGTGGCGGCAACAGCTCCTGCGGC
>CAYXVP010000419.1:0-1655 GCA_964468305.1 uncultured Anaerolinea sp.
GCGTCGCCGGCAGCGGCCGCCAGCGCCGCCGACGGCGTCCTTGTCGTGACCGAGTGGCAGGACTATGCCTCGCTCGACTGGCGCGCCATCGCCGGGGCCATGCGCGGCGACCTCGTCTATGACACCCGCAACATCGTCGACGGCGCGGCGGTCAGCGCCGCGGGCCTGCGACTGGAGCGGCTCGGCCGGCCTTGATCGCGGCCCCGGAGGCCCGTGCGTTACCATTCGCCGTCGCTTCCGCGCCGGGTCTTGATCGGCGCCTCCCCTTCCGACACTGCAGGTACCCCGTTCTCACATGACCCTCAGAGCCAGACCGGTCGCGCGCCGCCGCGGCCGCGCCGGGTGGGACTCCGGCGACCGCCGGAACAGCCTCATCAACGCCGGCTTCTTCCTCGCGATCGGCATCTCGGTCCTGATCCTGGTCGGCTACGCCGCGTGGAGCTGGTACGACGACCACTTCGGTGCAGCAGCCACGGTCAACGGCCAGGTCATTACCAAGGACGACCTGCGCGGACGACTCAAGATCGAGACGTTCCGGCTCGACTACATCGCCAGCCGCATCAGCACGCTGATGGCCCGGGGTCGGATCTCGCAGTCGGATGGCCAGCAGCAGCTGCAATTCATCACGCAGCGTCGCGGCCAGCTCGCGAGCCTGACCCTCGACCGCCTCGTCGACAACGTGCTCATGGGCAAGCTCGCGGCCGACGCCGGCGTGACGGTCAGCGACGCGGACATCGACAAGGAGATCCGCGACGAGGCGACCATCGGCGAGATGCGCCACGTCTGGATGATCTCGGTGAGTCCGGAGACCGACCCGATCACGGGCAAGTCCAGCGACGCGCAGAAGCGGCTCGCGCTTACGAAGGCCCAGCAGGCGCTCGGCCGTCTCGCCCGGGGCGATAGCTGGGAGGACGTCGCTCGCACCGTGGACACGACCGGGCTCGCCCCGCAGGCGGGCGACCTCGGCTGGCTCCAGAAGGAAAGCGGCTATGACCAGAAGTTCATGGATGCGGTGTTTGCGGCCGAGATCAACAAGCCGACCGCCGTGATCGAGGGCGACGACGGCGTGTACCGCGTCGGCCGAGCGACCGAGGACGCGGCCGCGGAGGTCGACGGGACCTTCGACCAGCAGCTCGACTCCGCCGACATCAAGATGGCCGACTACCGGCTCGCCGCGAAGGGCGACGTCATCCGCACGAAGCTGTCCGACAAGGTCGTAGCCGACCTCCAGAAGCCGGGCAAGCAGCGCCACGTCCTCGAGATCAAGCTGCCCGAGAACCCGGGCTCGGGTGTGGGGGCGACGCCGGGCGTGAAGGTGCGCTGGATCGTCTTCGCGCCGAAGGATAAGACGCAGGGCGCCGCCGACGTGCCCGCCACCGACCCGTCGTGGGCCCAGGCCCTCGCGGACGCGAACGCCGCCTATGCCACCCTGAGGGCCGACCCGGGCAAGTTCGATGCGCTCGCCCGGGCGAAGTCCGACGAGGCCTCGGCGAAGACGACCGGCGGGAAGCAGCCCTGGGTCTACGCCACCACCCAGATCGACGCCGCCATCAAGAACGCGGTCCTCGCCGACGGGCTGACGAACGGCCAGATCCTGGCCCCGGTCAAGGGCGACATCGGCTGGTACGTCATCCAGTTCATGCGCCCCGAGGGCG
>CAYXVP010000420.1:0-1643 GCA_964468305.1 uncultured Anaerolinea sp.
CATTCCCTGTCGTCGTCGCTCCCGCGCAGGTTGGAGGTGCCGTGCTTGATCTTCCGGTCCTCCGCGGCGGGCAGCGTGGTGTTGATGCGGATGGCGATGGCGGTCGTCACGCAGTTGCCGCCGACCGGCAGCACGCTCGGCCGGAACGGCGAGCCCTCGCTGAACATCGCCAGGTCGATCGTGCCGGCGCCGACGTCGGCGACGGCGACGCCGAGCTCCTTCTCGGTCTCGTTCGCGACGGCCTCGGCCGAGGCGAGCGCGTTGACGACGAGCTCGTCGATCTTGACGCCCGCCTGGGCGACGCACTTCATGAGGTTCTGGACCGCGGTCTGGGGCGCGGTGACGATGTGGGCCTCGACCTCCAGGCGCAGGGCGCTCATGCCCAGCGGGTCCTTGACGCCCTCCTGGCCGTCGACGGTGAAGCCACGCCGCTCCACGTGGAGGACCTCCCGGTTCGACGGGATGGGGATGGTGCGCGCCTGCTCGACCGCCCGCCGGATGTCGTCGCGGCTGATCTCCTTGGACGCCGAGGAGACCGAGACCTGGCCGGTCGAGTTGAAGCTCTCGACCTGCGCGCCGCCGACCCCGACGAAGGCCTTGTCGATCTTCCAGCCGGACAGCCGCTCGGCCCGCTCGACCGCGTCGCGGATGGAGCGAACGGTCTGCTCGATGTTGACGACCGCGCCGCGCTTCAGCCCGGACGAAGGCACCGTTCCGTGGCCGATGACCGTCAGCCGGCTGTCGCGCCCGATCTCGCCGATGAGCGCGCACACCTTGCTGGTGCCGACGTCCAGTGCGACGAGGACTCCTTCTACCGCCACGCCTACCTCAGATGTAGTGCCGCCGGATGAGGGCGACGTTGTTGAAGATGCGCAGGCCGAACGTGATCAGCGCCACCAGGTACAGGTCCAGGCCGAGGCGGTCGCCGATGAACGTCAGGATCACCGCCACGACCGCGTTGGTCACGAAGCCGCTGATGAAGATTCGATTGTCGTAGACGCCGTCGAGCTCCGCCCGCACCGCGCCGAGCACCGAATCGAGCGCCGCGAGGATCGCCACGGCCGAGTACCGGCTGAGCTCGAAGCTGACGTTGACATTGAGAACGAGCCCGAGCAGCACGCCCACCAGCAGACCTGCCAGGGGGAGGAGCAACGGGTCCGTCCTCGCTGCGGTGCGTTCCGGCGAAGGCTATCACCGCGTACTGGGCCTCGGCGTCGCCCGCGGGATGTACGTGCCGTCGGTCGCCGAGGCGAGGACGAGGCGTCGAATCGTCGCCTCGCGGCCGTCGAGCAGGCTGCGCAGCAGGCGCACCTGGCCGGGGATCATGTCGGTGCTCCGCGTCGCCGGGCTGTAGAAGCCGAATACCGCGAGCCAGCCACCCGGGCTCGAGAGCAGGTAGCCGTCGGGTGTCGTGACCACGACCTGGAGACGCGGCGCGGCGCTGCCGATGTCGGCCGGGGTGAGGCTGCCCAGGCGGGTCGCGACGTCGAGGTCGATCGGGTCGAGCTGCGCCCCGATCCGGAGACCTGCGCCGGCGCCCAGGCGCTGGTCGTCCACCACGGCGACGGCGGCGGGGAGCTTGGTCCGCCGGTCGACGATCGCGAAGATCGCGCCGGACGCGTCGGCCAGGTAGCGCTGGTCCT
>CAYXVP010000421.1:0-1632 GCA_964468305.1 uncultured Anaerolinea sp.
TCCACATCCTGTCGAACTACTTCAAGCACAAGCACATCGAGGACCTGGTCGTCGTGACCGATCTCGGCTTCGCCAAGCGGGCCCGGACGTTCGCGGAGCTGCTCGACGCGCCCCTGGCGATCATCGAGAAGCGCCGCGTCGGCAACCTCGACAAGGCAGAGGTGCTCAACGTCATCGGCGAGGTCGAGGGCAAACGGGCGATCATCGTCGACGACGAGGTCGATACCGCGGGCACGCTCATCGAGACCGTGAGCGCCCTGCGCCGGGAGGGCGTCGAAGAGATCTACGCCTGCGCCTCGCACGGGGTGCTGTCCGGGCAGGCCGTCGACCGCATCAACGACTCGGCGCTGCGGGAGCTGGTCCTCACCGACACCGTGCCGCTGCCGGCCGGGAAGCAGATCCCCAAGATCACGACGCTGTCGATCGCGCCACTCATCGGCGAGGCGATCAAGCGCATCCACCGCGGCGAGTCCGTCGGCGCGCTCTTCTCCTCCGAGGTCGAGTTCACCCAGGAGATGCTCCTCTGGGAGGACGGCATCGCCAAGAAGCTCGACATCCGCGAGCGCGTCCAACCCGGCGAAGGCCCCGATGGTCCGTCCGACAACGGCGGCGAGGGCGTTTCGATGCTCAGCTCGTGGCGCACCCGAGGTGGTGGCGCGGCGTGAGCCTCCAGCTGCACCGGCCCGACGAGCAGGGCGTGCTCAAGCCCGAGCCCGGGCCGGCGCCCGACTACCGGGACCAGCTTCGATCACCACGCTGGGGCGCGGCGCGGAGCGGCGGCCGCCTGCCCGCGATGCGCAACCCGGAGATGCGCCCGACCTCGCGGGTCATCGCCGTGCTGTTCTGGGTTGGCTTGGCCCTGGCGACCTTCGTGCTGATCGTTCTGGGCTACGGCACCGGCTTTTGGCAGTTCCCACCCGCCTGAGCGAGCGGCACGAAATGGAGGCGGCCGGAGGGGCCGCCGCCGAGCCCTACCTATACTTGACGATCAATGTTTGGTTTCCTTTCCCGGTTCGTCGATTCGAACGACCGTGAGCTGAAGAAGATCCAGCCGTTCATCGACGAGATCAACGAGCTGGAAGCCGAGATCAAGGCCCTCTCCGATTCGGAGATCCGGGACCGCTTCCTCGGGCTCCGCGAGGAGTTCCGCGAGACGGTTGCGGACGAGGAGGCGGCCGACGACGAGCTCCACCACGAAGACCTCGAGCGCCGGCGCGAGCTCGCCAAGGCGCGGCGAAAGCGCAACAACCAGGTGATGCAGGACGCCCTCGACGACATCCTGCCGGAAGCATTCGCGATGGCCCGCGAGGCCATGGTCCGGACCCTCGGCATGCGCCACTTCGACGTCCAGCTGATCGGTGGCGTCGTCCTCCACCAGGGTCGGATCGCCGAGATGCGGACCGGCGAGGGCAAGACGCTCGTCGCGCCCCTCGCCGCGATCCTCAATGCGATCGCCGGCAAGGGCGTCCACATCGTCACGGTCAACGACTACCTCGCCCGCCGCGACGCGCAGTGGATGGGGCCGATCTACCACTTCCTCGGCCTGTCGGTCGGGATTATCCGGGGCCGGCAGTCCGACGGTTCCGCCGCAAGCTGCCTTATCGAGCCTTGCTTCCGCACCACCGCCGGACG
>CAYXVP010000422.1:0-1610 GCA_964468305.1 uncultured Anaerolinea sp.
GTTCTCCTGGGTGGTCAGCAGGACGAGCTGCAGGACCGCAATCCTCGGAGCGAGACCAAGCCACGCCCGGAGCAGTGACATCGGGGCGAGCGCTTCGAACCGCTTGTGGTCGTCGATTCCGGTCCGACGGACCATCAGGCCGAGGCGGCCCAGGCGAGCGAGGCCGACGACGGCGAGCACGGCAGCGAGGATGAGGCTGGAAACCACGGCGGCTGTCCAGGCCTCGCCATGGCCGGCATGGACGAGCGCCTCGCCGAAGCGCGAGCCGTAACGAGCAAGGTAGACGAGCTGGTGCCCGAGCACGAGCGCAGCCAGCTGCAGCACGGCGGCGGTCGCGAGACGGGCCATTCGAGGCGCCATTCCCCTCACTCTACTCCAGGGCGATGGCGTCGCCGGTCGGTCCACGTCACTCGTCGTCCTCGAAGTCCGGCCAGGCCGCAATGTCGACCTTGTGGTTCTCGGGCGACGCAAGCGTCCACCAATGGGGCGAATGCGTCCCGTCCGCCAAGCGTCCACCGGCTTCGAGGGCTGCCGCGATTCTTGCTTCCGCCTGATCGGCCGGCACGCTGACGTCGATGTGGGTCCGGCCACGCCGCGGCTTGGGCGGGCGGAGGCCTTGGAACGACACGTGCGGGTTCCGTCGGTGCGGATCGACGACATCTTCCTTCGGCCCAAGGCTCCTGTAGCCGAGGGCTGCGGCCCAGAACGGAGCGACATCGCTGCCTGCGTCCTGGGCCACGGCGATGGCCACGACCTGGACCTGCGAGGGGTCCGGCTCGAGCCGCAACTTCCGAGCCTCCGCCGAGATCCGACGTGCGAGCTCGACATCACGCTGGCTCAGCGCTCCGTACTCCCCGGAGGCGGTCCGCACGGTGACTCCCTCTGGTCGCACGTCGACGTCGGGGAAGTGGCCCACGATTTCTGCGACTTCGGCGATCGCGGCGACAAACCTTACGGCCTCGGCAAACGACCCGACGCGGAAGTAGGCGTGGGCGCCGGAGAAGAGGACCCGCCAGTCCTCGACCCCGTCGGCGTCGTGGAACGCCCGGGCAGTCGTTCGCTTCTCGCTCATGGGTCGATGCTAAATGTCTGGCGTCCCCGGCAGGATTCGAACCTGCGACCCGCTGCTTAGAAGGCAGCCGCTCTGTCCACTGAGCTACGGGGACTCGCGCGGCCGACAGTCTACGCACGAATCGATCTGCGGAGCGGCGAATCGGCCGTGCTATGCTCCCCGGCCCGGAGGCCCGTCGGGCCCGGATTCGGGAGTGCCCATCGCCGTATGACCGCCGGCCCGGGTGGTGCGGAATCTCGGCAGCTCGATCTCGGCCTCGGCGTTCCGCGGCTGCCGATCGAGCCGGAGTGGAAGGCGCAACCGCGCCTGTGGGGCCACTCGTTCCACCCGATGTGCTCGTACCTCGCGAGCTTCCCGGCGGCCCTCGCGCACGCGTTCATCGCCCGCTACAGCAGGCCGGGGGATGTCGTGTTCGATCCCTTCTCGGGGCGCGGCACCGCGCCGGTTCAGGCCGCGGCCCAGGGACGGATCCGCGTTGGCAATGGCCCCAACCCGTTTCCCCACCTCCCGGCCCCCGTCGAACCGCTCGGCGCCCCCC
>CAYXVP010000423.1:0-1589 GCA_964468305.1 uncultured Anaerolinea sp.
CCGTGGGGGAAGCGGCTGGGGGGGCGGGGGCCCGGGCGCGCCCCCGGGGGATTCGCCGGGGTCACGCGGCCGGGCATCGTCCACCGCTCCGACGGCGACACCAGCGGGCTGCTCATGGTCGCCCGAACCGACGCGGCCCAGGCGTCGCTGCAGGCGCAGCTCAAGGCGCGCCGGGTCAAGAAGACCTATCTGGCCCTCGTCCAGGGCTCGGTCGCGGCCGCCGCGGGCCGGATCGAGGCGCCAATCGGGCGCGATCCCGGCCGGCGGACGCGCATGGCCGTGACGCAGAGCGGCCGGCCGTCGACGACCGGCTACCGGGTCCGCGAGCGCTTGGCGGGCTGGACGCTGCTCGAGGTGGACCTCGTGACCGGTCGGACGCATCAGATCCGCGTTCACCTCGAGGCGATCGGGCACCCGGTAGCAGGCGACCCCGTGTACGGCACGGGAACGTCGCGCCGCGGTCCGGCGGGCCTGGACAGGCTGTTCCTGCACTCGTGGCGGCTCGAGCTGACGTCGCCGTCGACGGGCCGGCTGATCCGGGCCGAGGCGCCGCTGCCGGATGGGCTGGAGCAGGTGCTCGCCGCGCTCAGGAGCCGGGCGTGAGCCCCGGGTCGAGCGGGGGCGAGGAGCGTCCCATCAGGGGCGCGCCCGGGGCGCTCCTGGTGATCGTGTCGGGCCCCTCGGGCGTCGGCAAGGACACCGTCATCGCCTCGCTGTGCACGATCCCGACCGACCCGGAGCGCTACTTCGTCGTCACCTGCACGACCCGGCCGCGCCGCGACTACGAGGTCGACGGCGTGCACTACCACTTCATGACCGATGCCGAGTTCGAACGGAAGCGAGACGTCGGCGGGTTCCTCGAGGCCAACCTCGTCCACGGTCACTGGTACGGCACCCCGCGCGACCAGGTCCGGGCGGCCCTCGCCGCCGGCCGCGACGCGATCCTGAAGATCGACGTGCAGGGTGCCGCCGTGGTCAAGCAGAAGGTGCCCGAGGCGCTCCTCGTCTTCCTCGTGCCGCCCTCGCTCGAGGACCTCTTCTCGCGGCTCCAGGCGCGTGCGACCGAGACGGCGGACGAGCTGGATATCCGGCAGCGGAACGCGGCCCTCGAGCTGGCCCGCCAGAAGGACTACGACCACGTCGTCCTCAACGAGACGGGACAGATTGCCCGGACCGCGGCCCGGGTCGACGAGATCATCCGGGCTGCGAAGGCGGCGCATCCGGACCGTCGAACCAGGGTCTGAAGGGTGCCCGCGATCACCGTCGACCGGATCGTCGCGGTCGCGGTCGACGCGGCGGGCGCCGCCGCCCAGCGAGCGTTCTCCTATCGGGTGCCGGAGCACCTGGCGAACCTCGCCCCGGGCGAGGCCGTCCTGGTCGAGTTCGGGCGCCGACAGGCCCTCGGGATCGTGCTCGGTCCGGGGGAGGTGGTCGCCGGGGTCGAGACGAAGCCGGTCCTGGACCGTGTTCGAGCGGACGGGCCGCTCCTGCCCGAGCTCGGCATGCGCCTCGCAGCCTGGATCTCAGAGCACTACCTCGCGCCGCCGGCGGTGACGCTGCGGGCGATGCTCCCGCCCGGGCTCCTGGAG
>CAYXVP010000424.1:0-1578 GCA_964468305.1 uncultured Anaerolinea sp.
AGGCGGCCCACGCGAGGGCGAGGCAGCACAGCCCGACCGGGATGTTCAGGTAGAAGACCCAGCGCCACGCGGGCGCGGCGATGTGCGCGAGGATCGGATCGGTCAGTCCCTGGGCCGCCAGCGCGTCGACCGGGTGGACCGAGCCGAGGATCGCCGCGCCGACGAACGGCCCGGCCGCCATGCCCAGGAACGTGAGGGCTCCGATCACGCCGAGCGCACGGGGTCGTGCGGCGCCGTCGAAGAGCTGCGCGGCCGCGGCCGTCCCGACCGGGACGAGGATGCCGCCGCCAAGGGCCTGGACGACGCGCGCGGCGATGAGCTGGTCGAGATCCTGCGCCGCCCCCGCCAGCACGGAGCCGACGATGAAGACCACGAGCGCGCCCATGAATAGCGGACGGGCGCCCCAGACGTCGGCGAGGCGTCCAGCGAGCGGCATCACGACGATGTAGACGAGCAGGTAGCCGTTGATGATCCAGCTCGCCGTCCGCAGCTCCACCCACGCGGAGGACCCGCTCACAGCCGCGAGGTCGGCGAGGATGCTCGGCAGGGCGACCGCGGTGATCATGAGCTCGAGACCGGCGAGGAACACCCCTGCGCCGAACACGGCAAGGAGCACGAGAGCGGACGCGCGACGCATCGACCGAGTGTAGATGAGACGGTTGACACGCCCGATGCGGCCGCATAGCATCAACATCCGTTGATATCAACCGACGTTGATGCGACGTCCCACGGAGTCCCCCGCCGGTGCCGACCCCCGCCCGAATCCGGACCACGATCGCCTCGATCGTCGTCCAGCCCGACGACCTGCGCGAGCTGCGTGCCTTCCACAAGGCCCTTGCAGACGTCAATCGGCTGCGCATCGTGCGTCGTCTCGCGGACGGGGAGGCGAGCGTCGCCGAACTCATCGCATACGTTGGCCTGTCGCAGCCTCTCGTCAGCCACCACCTCAAGCGGCTGCGGGTGGCGGGGTTGGTCCACACGCGCCGGGTGGGGCGCGAGACGATCTGCACGCTTCGCCCAGAGGCGTTCGGCGAGGTCGCCCAGCGACAGCGGGCGATCCTCGGCATCGCGAGCTGAGTCGGGGACCCTCGACTGACGTGACCATCTCCAACGAATCGCGAGCTCGCGTCAAGAAGGCCTTCGAGAAGCACGGGATCGATTTCCATTCCCAGCCCCGGCCCGCGACTTCCAATTAGAACGCCGGGTTGGGGAGCAGGGCCGGCTTCGTCTGCGGCCCCTCGGGCTTCCTGAGCTCCAGCTCGTCGAAGAGGACGGCAGGGGCGGCGACCGAGACCGCCAGGCTGACGGTGCCCAGGGGACCCGGGGGCGAGAAACGCGGGCAGCGTCGCGACTACCTGCGCGCCTTCACCGACGCCCGGAACGAAAATCTCCCAAACCCCTGACATCCCGAGGAGTCGCATCGGATGACAGCGGCCGTCCCAATGATTGAAATCGCCCACGACGCTCACCCGCTGCGCGTTGGGCGCCCAAACGGCGAAGCTCACGCCGGCCACCCCGTCGATCGTGCGCAACGTCCTGCCCAGCTTTTCGTAAATCCGGCCTTTGTCGCCTTTTCAG
>CAYXVP010000425.1:0-1544 GCA_964468305.1 uncultured Anaerolinea sp.
GTTCCTCATGCACGACGAGCTTGCCCCGGCCCGGACGTTCATCGACCGCGGCATCCCCGTTGCCCTTGCAACCGACTTCAACCCGGGCACCTCGCCGACACCGAGCCTGCCGCTGGTGATGACCGTCGCCTGCCTGTCGCTGCGGCTCACCCCATCGGAGGCGCTGGCTGCCGTCACGATCAATGCGGCTTCGGCGCTCGGTATCGCCGACGAGGTGGGCTCGATCGAAAGCGGGCGCCAGGCAGACTTGGCCATCTGGGCGGTGCCCAGCCACCGTCAGATCCCGTACTGGCCGGCCGCCGACATCGTGCGGACGGTCGTGAAGCGCGGCCGCGTCGTGCTGGAGCGTGCCCTCGCCTGAGCGCCAGGCGCCGGCGCCTAGGTCTTCCCGCGCGACTCGAGCAGGACCGCGGTCGTCTCTTGCGGCAGGGTCGAGATGGTGACAGCGAGCTTGGCCTGTGGGGTCGGCTCGCCACCCATCTCATGGAAGAACTTGGCGAGGGCGTCGGTGCAGTCGCCCTCGTTCGCGCAGACCGGCATCGCCACCACGATCTTCGGGTCGAGCTGGGCGACGAGCTCGGCGACACGGGTCGGGCTGAGGGCGCCACCGACCGGTACGCAGGCGATGTCGACGGAGCCGATGTCGCCCAGCTTCTCCTCGGTGAGCAGGTGGCCGACGTCGCCGAGGTGGATCGTGTGCAGCCCGTCGAGCTCGACGACGAACGCCGTGCCGCGGCCGCGCAGCGTGCCCTTGGCGTCGTCGCGGTAGGTGCGCACGCCGGTCAGCAGCACGTCCTTGACCTCGTATTCCCCGGGACCGTCGACCGCGAACGTGGACTCGAGGCTCGCCGGCAGGACGGTCTTGCCGTCGCGCGTCCGGCGGCCCTTCGCCCGTGCGAGCGGCGCGTCGTCGGCGTGGCTGTAGGTGGCGATGTCCGCCGTGATCCCGCGGCCCGTCGGCCCGACCACCGACTGATACGCATCCGCCACGACTACCGCGTCCCGCCCGCGCAGCCGGACGCACGTCTGCCCGTACCAGGTGATCTCCATGCTCGGATTCTGGCACGCGCCACTGGTCTGCGGCTTGTCTGGTGGGTCGTTGCCGAGTCCGGCGGCGGGTGGCGCGCGGGCGAATCCCGTCCGTCAGGCGCCGTCTGGCAGCGAAGCTGGCACAGGCGCCGCGGGCGGGATTGCCCGGAGCGAAAGGTCCCGCAGACAAACTCGGCCGATTCCGCCAGGGAAAGGGAAGAAGGGAGGCCCCCGACCAACAGGGCACCCCCGGCCGGAGGGAGGGGGGGTTGTGCGTGACCTCCCGGCCCGGATGAGCCAGCATCCTACCGGGCCAGGCCGGGCGCGCGACGCAGTTGTGATCCGTCAGCACGACGAAGTCGAAGCCGTGCGCCTCGTACCAGCGAGCGACGTCGATCGGATCGGTGGCGCTGTCCTTGGAGCAGCTCGAGTGCGCGTGCAGCTGGCCCTTGAGCCAGCGGGTCGCTTCGCCTCGCGCTACGCCGGCGATCACGGCGACGTCGGCGAACTCTCTG
>CAYXVP010000426.1:0-1531 GCA_964468305.1 uncultured Anaerolinea sp.
CCCGACGGCGACCCCTGGCCCGACGGCGACCGCTGGCCCGACGGCGACCGCTGGCCCGACCCCGCCAGCCGTGCTCGACATCGTCGAGGCGCGCGGGGCGCCAGTGGGCACCGTGGTCACGGTCGCGGGCGTGGTCACTGCCGAAGCGGGTCGGCTCGGGATCCCGCCGGTGCTTGCGATGGCCGACGGGACCGGCGGTATCGCGGTGCGCCTGCCGGAGGGGATCGCCGCGCCGGCGCGGGGCGCAACGGTCCGTGTCCGCGGGCCGCTCGCCGATCCGTACGGCCAGCTCGAGCTCCGGCCGGCCGCCACCGGTTTCACGGTCACGGGCGGCGGCAGCCTGCCCGTGCCGGTTGGACTGGCCGGGGCGCAGCTCGGGGAGGCGACCGAGGGCCGGCTGGCCGAGGTCGTTGGAACGGTTTCGGCGCGGCCCGGCAAGAGCACCAGCGGCGACATCGCGATCGAGCTCGTGGATGTCGCGGGAACGTCGTTCCGCGTGATCGCGGACGGCTCGAGCGGGATCGCAATGACAGACCTGGTGAAGGACCATACCTATCGGCTGACCGGCATCGTCGGCCAGCGTGCCTCGCAAAAGGGTGCCCTCGACGGGTACCGTCTCTACGTCCGTGATCACGCCGACGTCGTCGCGATCGCGTCGACGACCGGCCCTGGCGGAAGCCCGGCGCCCAGCGGCGCGGCGGGCGTGCGGGTCGTCCCGATCTCGACCGCGCTCTCGGTGCCCGACGGCACCCGCGTGACCGTCGAGGGAACGGTCACGGCCGACGCAAGCCTGCTGGACTCGAGTAGCCGGCGCGTCGTGATCCAGGACGCGAGCGGCGCGATCGAGATCCTCCTGCCGAAGGGCGGCGTCGCGCCACGGTTGGCCGGGCGGCTGCGGGTCACGGGCACCACGGGGTTGGCGTGGGGGGCGCACCGCATCGCAGCGGCCGAGGTCGTCCTGATCGCCGGTGGGGGAGCAGTCTCGCCGGTGACGCTCCATCGGGCGCCGGCGGAGCGTGACGAGTGGCTCCTCGTGCGGATCAGCGGGACCGTGGCCAAGGTGACCCGGATCGGCGAGCGCTGGAAGGCCGAGGTCACCCTCGCCGACGGCTCGGCGGCCCTCGTCCAGGGCCAGGCCGGCGCCGGCATCCCGTCGACCGCGTTGGTCGAGGGTCGCAGGGTCACGGTGACTGGCATCGTCAGGCGGCCGTACCCGACGGCGAGTGATCGGCGTTTCGCGATCCTGCCCCGGTCGAGAGCAGACCTGGACGTCGCCGGCGCGGTCGGCAGGGCGTCAGGTGGTGGCGGCGCCGCCGGATCGGCCGGTGGCGCGGGTGCTGGTCCAGCCGCGGGCGCGGGCGGCAACGCCACGACGGACGCGGGCACGATCACGCCGGACACCGACCTCGCGACGCTGGGCGACGCGATCGGCAGCCGGGTGCGCGGCCGTGGCCTCGTCGCCCGGGGCGGCGACGGTGGGTTCGGCCCCGACGATGGCACGGCGCCTGGGCGGGCCCAGCTGCCGGGCCGC
>CAYXVP010000427.1:0-1529 GCA_964468305.1 uncultured Anaerolinea sp.
CGATCGCCGACGCGGTCGCCCGCAACTCGACGGCGCCGAACGCGGCCCGATAGTCGTCGAGGAGCCGAACCCCCTGCTTGAGCGCGCGTTCGGCGCCCCGAGCGTCGCCGTGCGCCAGCCGCAGGAGCGCTTCGACATGCCAGTAGCCGACGCGGCCGTTGATCGTTCCGCGCCGGAGCGGCGCAGCAGCGTTCGCCTCCCGACGCGCGAGCGGAAGGTCGCCGAGTCCGAGCCGACGTGGGCAACGCAGCTCGGGATCCACGCCTGGGACGACCGGCTCGCCGACCCGAGCCGAGAGCGCATCCTCGGCGACATCGAGCGCGACAGGGCGCACATCGCGAGACTCGAGGCGCTCGATGCCACGGGGCTCTCCGAGGAGGCGCGGTTCGAGCGGGAGCTCGAGCTCCATCACGTCCGCCTGCGCTGCTTCCGCGCCGAGACGATCCGCACCTGGGAGCGCCGCTCCACCGGCGCGTCGGCGCTGGGCGATGCCCTCTTTCCGATCTTCAGCCGCGATTTCGCCCCGCTCCCCGAGCGACTCGCGGCGATCGCCGCCCGGCTGGAGGCGGCGCCCGCGTTCCTGCGCGGGTACCGCAGCCGCGCCGTCGTCCCGCAGGTCAGGCAATGGCTGGAGGTCGAGCTCAGCGCGAGCCGCAGCCTGCCGCGCTTCCTCGACGAGATCGTGGCCGCCGCCGACGACCCCGACGCCCGCGTGCCGGCGGTCGAGCGCCGCCGCCTCGCGGCCGCGATCGATCGGGCCAAGGTGGCGATCGAGGACCAGGCGGAATGGCTGCGTGAGCTCCTGCCCGGTGCCACACCCGAGTGGCCGCTGGGGCGCGAGCGGTACGGCGAGCTCATTCGGCTGCGCGCGTTCGACGGGCTCGATGCTGACGCGATCCTCGACATCGGGCTGCAGCAGCTCGAGCTCAACCACGCGGCGCGAGCCGACGCGGCGCACGAGATCGACCCCGGAGCGAGCGAGGCCGAGATCGTCGAGCGGGTCAAGGACGACCACCCGCCGACCTTCGAGGCCGCGCTGGAGGCGTACCGCGGGGACATGCGCCGCGCCAGGGCCCACCTGATCGAACGCGACATCGCCACGGTCCCGGACGACGAACGGGTCGAGGTCATCGCAACGCCGCCCTACCTGCGCGGGGTCATGCCCTTCGCCGCATATTTCGACCCCGCCCGGTGGGACCCCTCGCCGGTCGGCATCTACGTCGTGACGCCCGCCGTCGACGACCACCCGGACGCGCTGCGCGAGCACTATCGCGCCTCGATCAGCAACACCAGCATCCACGAGGCGTACCCGGGCCACCACCTGCAGCTCGCCGTCGCGGCCCGCCACCCTTCCCTGACGCGGGCGCAGGTCGATGCCTCGGAGTTCACCGAGGGCTGGGGCATGTACAGCGAGCAGATGATGCGCGAGGCGGGCTTCGACGACGGCCCGGAGTACCGGGTCGCGCTGGCGACGGATGCCAGCTGGCGGGCGGCCCGGATCGTCCTCGACGTGCGGATGCATCGGGGCG
>CAYXVP010000428.1:0-1528 GCA_964468305.1 uncultured Anaerolinea sp.
ACCTGCGCGGCGACAACGACCTGCTGTCCCTGACCCAGCCAGACGCCGTCAGCGCCGTGCACATCGGCTACCTCGACGCCGGCGCCGACATCATCTCCACGAACACGTTCACCGCGACGCGGATCGCCCAGGCGGACTACGGCCTGGCTCCCGAGGTCGTCCGCGAGATGAACGTGGCCGCGGCCCGGCTCGCCCGCGCCGCCGCCGACGCCGCCGAGCTGGCCGAGCCCGGCCGGCCTCGCTACGTCGCCGGCTCGCTCGGACCGACGAATCGGACCGCCTCGCTCAGCCCGGACGTCAACGACCCGGCCGCGCGCAACGTGACCTGGGCCGAGCTCGAGGCCGCCTACCGGGAGTCCGCATCGGGGCTCCTCGAGGGCGGCGCCGACCTCGTGCTCATCGAGACGATCTTCGACACGCTGAACGCGAAGGCCGCGATCTTTGCGGTCGAGTCGGTGTTCGACGAGCTCGGCGTGCGGGTGCCGCTCATCGTCTCGGGCACGATCGTCGACGCTTCCGGGAGAACCCTCTCGGGCCAGACGGTGGAGGCGTTCTGGCACAGCATCCGCCACGCCAGGCCACTGCTCGTCGGCCTCAACTGCGCCCTCGGACCGCGACAGCTGCGCGAGCACCTTGACGTCCTGTCCCGCGTCGCCGACGTCGCCGTGTCGGCCTATCCGAACGCGGGCCTGCCCAACGAGCTCGGCGGCTATGACGAGACGCCCGAGGAGATGGCCGCCGTCCTCGGCGAGTGGGCCCGGCACGGCCTCCTCAACGTCGCGGGGTCGTGCTGCGGCTCGACGCCCGCCCACGTGGCCGCGATCGCCGAGGCTGTCGCCGGCCACCCGCCACGGGTGATCCTGGAGCGACCGGCCGTGACCCGGCTCTCGGGGCTGGAGCCGGTCGTGATCCCGCCGCCGGGCAACGCCTTCGTGAATGTCGGCGAACGAACGAACGTGACCGGCTCGCGGAAGTTCGCGCGACTCATCGCCGAGGGCCGCGAGGACGAGGCGATCGACATCGCCCGCGAACAGGTCGCGAACGGCGCCCAGCTCATCGACGTGAACATGGACGAGGCGATGCTCGATGGCGTGGCCGCCATGACCCGCCTCCTGCGCCGGATTGCGGCGGAGCCGGACATCGCGGCCGTGCCGGTCATGGTCGACAGCTCGAAGTGGTCGGTCATCGAGGCCGGCCTGCAGCAGCTCCAGGGCCGAGGCGTGGTCAACTCGGTCTCGCTCAAGGAGGGCGAGGCCGAGTTCCTCCGGCAGGCGGCGCTGTGCCGGCGGTACGGCGCCTCCGTGGTCGTCATGGCCTTCGACGAGCGGGGCCAGGCCGACTCCGTCGACCGCAGGCTCGCCGTCCTGCATCGCGCGTACGACCTGCTGACCCGGGTGGTCGGCTTCGCTCCCGAGGACGTCATCCTCGACCCGAACATCTTCGCCATCGCCACCGGGCTCGAGGAGCACAACGCCTACGCGGTCTCGTTCATCGAGGCGGCTCGCCGGCTCAAGGAGGCGGTCCCCGA
>CAYXVP010000429.1:0-1524 GCA_964468305.1 uncultured Anaerolinea sp.
GGCGGGGGCGGGTGGCTGGGTGTCTGCGGCTGGGGTAAGGGGGCCCGCGGGGGCCCGGTCGCCCAGATGGCCGCCGTGCCCGGGATCGGCCCGAACCTCGCGGCGAAGATCAAATCCGCCCTCGAGGCCTGACCTGTATCATCCGCGCTCGTGCGTAGAGCAGGCCCCATCCTCATCGCCGTCATCGGCATCGCCGCGCTCTGGCTCGACTTCTGGCCCAACGTGTACCTGCCGGCCCTTACGGGCGACTCGGGCCCGCGCAAGGTCGAGACGAAGCTCGGACTGGACCTCCAGGGCGGGCTGAAGGTCGAGTACCGCGTCGACCCGACGGGCGGCAAGTCGCCGACGCTGGGCGACGTCGAGGTCGTCAAGGGGATCATCGAGCGCCGCGTCAACTCGACCGGCGTGTCCGAACCGGTCGTGGTGACGTCGGGCACCGACCGCATCGTGGTCGAGGTCCCCGGCATCAGCGACACGGCGGCGATCCGGAAGCTCGTCGGCCAGACCGGCCAGCTGCAGTTCGTGCCGATCCCGACCTCGATGACCCCGCCCGCCTCGCAGTCGCCGCTGGACATGACGAAGGCGCCGGCCTGCCCCCAGTCGGGGCAGCCGACAGCGCCCTGTGTGCTTTTCGACGGCAGCGAGCTCGCCAGTGCCAACGTCGGCGCGGATCAGCAGGGCCGACGGACCGTCGACTTCGTCCTCAAGGCCAAGGGCCGCGACCTGTTCGCCGCCTGGACGGCGGGCCATGTCAACGAGTACTTCGCGATCGTCCTCGACAACGTCGTCATCTCGGCGCCGGTCATCCAGGGCTCGATCCCGGGCGGCAACGTCCAGATCTCCTCCGGCTCGCTGTCCGGCTTCGCCAAGCAGGAAGCCGACCAGCTGGTCAACGTGCTCCGGTTCGGCTCGCTGCCGTTCCCGGTCGAGGAGCTGGCCAGCGACACCATCGACCCGACCCTGGGCAAGCAGTTCCTCGTCAGCAGCCTCCTCGCCGGCGGCATCGCCATCGTGCTCGTGATCGCGTTCATGCTGCTGCATTACCGGCTGCCGGGCGCGGTCGCCAGCTTCGCGCTGATCTATTACGCCATCCTGGTCTACGCGCTGTTCCGGCTGATCCCCGTCACCCTGACCCTCGCCGGCATCGCCGGCTTCGTGCTCTCGGTGGGCATGGCGGTCGACGCCAACATCCTCATCTTCGAGCGGTCGAAGGAGGAGCTCCGGACGGGCAAGTCGCTTCCACAAGCCATTCGGGCGGGCCTCGGCCGGGCCCGGCTGTGAGCCGTGCCCGGAAAACGAGACAAAGACGAAGTGGTCACGGCGAACCTTGCCGGCGAACGTGTCGCGTGCCGCCATCATCCCTGCCCGGGTGGGCTCTTCGGCATCCGCCACACCGTCCGCGAGCCCGCGAACATTTTCCGGTCTAATGCAATGCCGCCATAGCGCGTCCCGCACCAGCGCCACCTGGTTGGTCGGCCCCTCCGACTAGATCCTCGGCACATGCGCGTGACCCGCAACCCCCAG
>CAYXVP010000430.1:0-1518 GCA_964468305.1 uncultured Anaerolinea sp.
CGGCACGCGGGCGAGCTCCCGGCCCTCGCCGTGGACGGAGATATCGCCGTCGCCCGTCACCCGGCCGATCACGGCGCAGGGCAGCCCCCATCGGGCGCAGACCTCGGCGACTGCGTCGAAGCGCTCCGGCCGGACGACCGCGAGCATTCGCTCCTGGCTCTCGCTGATCATCATCTCGAAGGGCTCGAGCCCGGGCTCCCGACGCGGTACGGCGTCGAGGTCGATCGCGATGCCGGTCCCCGCCCGGTCGGCCGTCTCGGCGGTCGCGCACGTGATGCCGGCTGCGCCGAGGTCCTGCAGGCCCTCGACCAGCCCGCGCTCGATTAGCGCGAGCGATGCCTCGATCAGGAGCTTCTCGGCGAACGGGTCACCGACCTGGACCGATGGACGTTTCGAAGCGGACTCGTCGGCGAAGGTCGCCGAAGCGAGGACCGACGCTCCCCCGATCCCGTCGCGGCCCGTCGCACTGCCGAAGAGAACGACGAGGTTGCCCGGTCCCGGCGCCACCGCTCGCGTCAGGAAGCGCTCCTCGAGCACGCCGATGGCCATGACATTGACGAGCGGGTTCTCCGCATACGACGGGTCGAACACCAGCTCGCCGCCGACCGTCGGGACGCCGACGCAGTTGCCATAGCCGCCGACGCCGCGAACCACGCCGTCGACGAGGTGCCGCGTCCGCGGCTCCGCCGGATCGCCGAAGCGCAGGGCGTCGAGCACCGCGATCGGACGGGCGCCCATCGTGAAGATGTCGCGCAGGATGCCGCCGACCCCAGTCGCGGCGCCCTGGTACGGCTCGACCGCGCTCGGGTGATTGTGCGACTCGAGCTTGAACGCGACCGCGAGCCCGTCGCCGATCGAGACGACGCCCGCGTTCTCGCCGGGCCCGGCGACCACGCCCGCGCCCTCCGTCGGCAGGGTCCTGAGCAGGGGTTTCGAGCTCTTGTACGAGCAGTGCTCCGACCACATCACGCTGAACATCGCCAGCTCGAGGTCGTTCGGGTCGCGTCCCAGCCGGTCGCGAATCGCGTCGAGCTCGCCGTCCGTCAGCCCGAGCCTCCGATGGAGCGGCGCGGCCGGCGCGGCGATCGGCTCCCGCTCCGCGACGGTCATGCGGCGCCCACCGGGACCGCGCCGGCGTTGCGTGCGGCCGCCGCCTCGACCAGCGAGCGGAGGATCGGAAACCCGTCGTCCGACCCGAGCAGGCCCTCCGACGCCCGCTCCGGGTGGGGCATCAACCCGGCGACGTTGCCGCGGGCGTTGAGGACCCCGGCGATCGCGCGGAGCGAGCCGTTCGGGTTGGCGGGATCGGCGTCGTCGCCGGCCCGCCGTCCGGCTTCGTCGACGTACCGGAACAGGACCTGGCCGTTGCGCTCGAGCTCGTCGAGCGCCGCCTTGTCGGCGAAGTAGCAGCCCTCCCCGTGCGCGATGGGCATGCGCAGCGGCCGCCCATCGCCGACGAACGAGGTGAACGGCGTGTCCGCCCGCTCCGCGGCGATGCGCACGTCGCGACCGAGGAAG
>CAYXVP010000431.1:0-1515 GCA_964468305.1 uncultured Anaerolinea sp.
CTGCCGTCCCTCGTCGGCAGCGGCGGGGCGCTGTCCCCGGCCCCGCCGGCTGGCGCGGAGCGAGCACTGGCGGGGGCGACCGCCGCCGCGGCGCCGTTTGCGAGTGGGGCAGCGGGTCTCCCCGTCCCGGTCGTGCCCTCCGCGACCGAGAACGACTCCATGTTCGGATCCCTGGGCCGGCCCTCACCCGTCGCCGACGCCGGCGGCTCGAAGTCGAGCGGCTCGACCACACCGCCGGTCGCGATCGGCGCGGGCCAGCCCCAGGGCTCGGGCCGAGACGAGACCATGGATCTCCAGCGTCTTGCCGCCGCGGAACGAGCGCGGATCGCGGAGGAGTCGAACCCGATCGTGGCCGGCTCGCTCGTCCTGCTCGCACTCGGACTCGCGCTGTTCGCGCTCCGTTTCGTCGCCCGCCGGGTGCGCTGAGAGCCACCTCGCCCCGGCTGCCCCAGAGGCGCCGCCGGTACACTTGGGCCTGAGGTTTCAGCTTCCCGACGAGGCGCCAAATGGAACGCCTGATGCTGCTCGACGGCTTCGGGCTCGTGTACCGCGGCTACTACGCCCTGCCCCCGCTCACGACGTCGAAGGGTGAGCTGGTCAACGGCGTCTTCGGCTTCTGCAGCATCGTGCTGCGCGGCTTCGCCGACCTGAAGCCGGACTACGTCGCGGTCTGCTTCGACCTCTCCGGGCCGACCTTCCGCCACGAGCAGTACGCCGAGTACAAGGCGACGCGGACGCGCATGCCGGACGACCTGGCCGCACAGTTCCCGAAGGTGCGCGAGGTCGTCAAGGCGCTGCGGATCCCCGTCTACGAGCAGCAGGGCTACGAGGCCGACGACGTCATCGGCACGCTGACGGTGCAGGCCGAGCAGGCGCCCGTCGAGACGACGATCGTGACGGTCGACCTCGACATGCTCCAGCTGGTCACCGACAAGACCCGGGTGATGACGACGCGCTCGGGCGTCGAGAACACGGTCATCTACGACCCGGCGCGGATCTGGGAGCGGTTCGGGCTGCGGCCGGACAAGATGATCGATTACAAGGCGCTCAAGGGCGACCCGACCGACAACATCCCCGGCGTCCCCGGCGTCGGCGAGAAGACGGCAGCGAAGCTCGTCGCCCAGTTCGGCGACCTCGACGCCCTGTACACACGCGTTGACGAGGTCAAGCCGGACAGGCTCCGCGAGAACCTGATCGAGCACCGCGAGGCGGTCTTCCGCGGGCGGGAGCTGACCCGGATCGTGCGCGACCTTCCGGTCAAGCTGGACCTCGAGGCGGCTCGGCTGGCCGACTACGACCGGGACACGGTGCTGCGGCTCTTCCGAGAGTACGAGTTCCGGACGTTGATCGAGCGCTTGCCGGCGATGTCCGGGGAAGATCCGGCGGCGAAGATCCAGGCGCTGCGCGAGGTCGCCACCGGTGGCACGATCCCCGCGGCGAGGGTCGGCACGGAACGCCCGACGGGCTGGGGCTCGGCTCGTTCACGCGCAGCGCTCGTTCTGCCTCCTCGATCCC